>DATDCY010000058.1 GCA_036524115.1 bacterium
GGCGGCCACGCGCGCCGTCGCCTCGTGCCGGCGTTCCGCCGCGGTGTCCGCGCCCGCGTCCCCGCCGCCCGCCGCGGCGATCGCGAAGGACTCGCGCCACGCGGGGTCGTCCACCGGGATGACCCGGGAGGACTCGACGCGGCCGTCGTCCACGAGATCGATGCCGATGGCCGAGGCCCCCACGTCGACGACGAGCGCCCGCCGGGACTCCGGCACTGCCGAGCGCAGCGCCGCCGCGACGGCGAAGGCCTCGGGCTGGATCGACGATGGCGCCAGGTTCGCCCGCCCGAGCAGCGCGATCACGCGCTCGAGGGCCGCCTTCGGCGCGGCGCCGAGCAGCACCGCGTGGCCCTCGCCCGCCGCCCGGCCTCCGGCCTTCCAGCCCAGAAGGAACTCGTCCCTCCGCCCGGGCAGATGGCGCTCCGCCTCGAAGCCGACGAGCTCCGGCAGGCTCGCCGCCTTCACCGGCGGCGTCTCGAACCGCCGCATGATGAAGTCCGCCCGCGGCACCCCCAGGGTCACCGCAACGCCCGCGGGCACGCGGCTGGCGATCAGGAACGAGGCGATCTCCTGCAGGAACGCGGGCTCGGCGTCCGGCCCCTGCGGCAGCGGCAGGCGCAGCGCGCCCGCGACCTCCGCCTTCCCGAGGCCCGAGCGCAGGCAGAGGCAGGAGAGGTGCCCGTCCGCGACGCTGACACCCAGGCGGTATTTCAGTGGCTTTCCTCTCTCCCGACCGGCTCGGGGCTGCTCGTGTCGTTCCAATATAGCAAGGCGAACGTCCGGGTGCCACCGGTGCCGCCCGTGTCGCCGCGGCTGACGACCGCCTGCACCGTGCGCTTCGGCGCGCCGGCGCCCGGGTCCCCCGTCGCCACGATGCGATAGATGCGCGACGGCTGCCCGCGGGGCACGCGCGCGATCTTCAGCTCCTCGCGGAGGGCCTTGGGCACCGTGGCGGCATTGGGCAGGATTTCACCCTCCAGGCTGTAGACCGTGAGCAGGTCGCGCAGTCCGGGGACGCGCTTCTCCCCCTCGCCGGTGCCGAAGAACAGCTCGGGCGTCACCCCGCGCACGAGCAGCAGCTCCTCGACCACGTCCAGCGGACCGTCCTTGCACGAGTACGGCGGGTCGAGCGAGCGGTAGTAGTCCTCCTCCGCGCCGTTGATCCGGTGCTCGCTGCCGACGTCGCGCCAGTCGAGGATGCTGTCGACGACCGTGTCCCGATCCGACCCCGGGGCCATGCCGCAGAGCTTCAGGACGCCGACGAGCACCGAGCGCTGCTGGATCCCGTTGATGGGCACCAGGCCGCTCTCGTCGCTGATCCGCCACGAGTACGTTCCGTCGCCGAGCGCCACGTCCTTCGCGAACGCCGGCGTGCCCGTGCCGTCGCCGCGGTAGTACAGGAGCAGGTCGCCCTTGTCCTCGTCGACCCCGACCGCCGTGATCCGATCGTCGAGGGCGGCGAGCGCCGCGCGGTAGCCGGCGATCGCCAGCGACCACCCGCGCAGGTCGTCGCGGCGGTTGCGCTCCGCGGCGGCGCGGACGCGGGTCGAGAAGATCGTCTCGCCGGCCACGACCGCCAGCAGCGCCAGCAGCCAGACCGCCAGCAGGAGCGCGACGCCCTCCTGGCCCGACCCGCGGCGGCGGCGCCGCCCGATGCGCGCCGCGCTCACGGCTGCACCGGGCTCGGCAGGGCCACCTCGACGCGGTAGCTCTGCGCCTCGGCGCCGGCAGCGCCCCCCAGCGCGAACTCAACCGTGACGCTCTTCGGCAGAAGCTCGTCGAGCGGGCTCCACTTCTGCGACGGCTCGTCCGCGGGCGGCGGCGGCGTCCCGGGAACGCTCTCGTCCGGCTCCACCTCGGGGCGCTTCACGACGCTCACCGAGAACCCCGTGACGTCCGGGATCGTCTCCTCCCGCCGCGCCTTGTGGTCCTTGAAGAAGTCCTTGTCGGGCCAGGGGTACTCGCGGTAGACGAGCTGCGGGCCCGCCTCGCCCTCCTCGAGCGAGTACGCGACCTGCAGCGGCGCGGCGCCCGCGGCCGCGCAGGTGACGAAGCGCAGCGCGCGGTCCCCCGCGTCGAAGGCGATCGCGTCCTGCCCCTCCTTGCTCGTCGGCGAGGGCACGGCCGCGCGCAGCTGGGCGGCGATGCGCTCGGCGACCACCCGCGCGACCACCTCCTCGCGGCCGCGCGTGAAGCCCGAGCGCCAGGCCCCGAGGCTGGTCGCGAGCGCCCCGGAGATGATGACGCCCGCGACGGCGAGGATGCTCAGCGTCAGGATCAGCTCGATCAAGGTGAGGCCGCGGCGATCGAGGAAGGCGGCCCGCGGGTTCATGGCTTCGCCTCCGGCTTGCCGCGCGGCAGCAGCGTGAGCAGCTCCCAGCTCGGCCCGCCCTGCGTCGAGACGGTCAGCCGCGCCTGGACCAGCTCGGCGCCGTGCGGCTCGCCCGCCGCTCCGGCCGCGGGGGCCGGCGCCCCCACCGGTTCGAGCAGCCAGTGGCAGCCGCCGACGTCCCCCTCCTCCGGCGACTCCGGCGCCTTCTTGCGGGTCGCGAGATCGCCGAGGACCTGCTCGGCGACGATCGACAGCCGCGCGCTGTCCGCGGCCTCGCGGCGCAGCCGCAGGGTCATGGCGATCCCCGGAAAGATGACGCCGAGCCCGATCCCGAGGATCGCGAGCGCCACGAGGACCTCGAGCAGCGTGAACCCCGCCGCCCGCCCCCGCTGCGCGGGATCGTGCGGGCTAGAGCCGATTCTCGCGGACGAGGATCTCCGCGATCTGGACGGCATTGGTGGCCGCCCCCTTGCGGATGTTGTCGGCGCTGATCCAGAGGTTGAGGCCGTGCTCGACCGAGATGTCCTCGCGGATGCGGCCGACGAAGGTCAGGTCCTGCCCGGCGGCCTCGATCGGCATCGGGTAGCGACGGTTCACCGGGTCGTCGACGACCTTGACGCCCGGCGCCTTCTCCAGGAGCGCGCGCGCCTCGGCGGGCGTGAGCTTGCGCTCGGTCTCGATGTTCACGGCCTCGGAGTGCCCGTAGAAGACCGGGACGCGCACCGTGGTCGCCGTGACGCGGATCGACTCGTCCTCCATGATCTTCTTGGTCTCGTTGACCATCTTCATCTCTTCCTTCGTGTAGCCGTTCTCGAGGAAGACGTCGATCTGCGGGATGACGTTGAAGGCGATGCGGTACGGGAAGACCTTCGGCGTGACCTCGCGGGCGTTGAGCAGGTCCGCCGTCTGGTGGAACAGCTCGTCCATCGCTTTCTTGCCTGCGCCGGAGGTCGCCTGGTAGGTCGAGACCACCACGCGGCGGATGCGCGCCGCGTCGTGCAGCGGCTTGAGCACGACCACCATCTGGATCGTCGAGCAGTTCGGGTTGGCGATGATGCCCTTGTGCCGCGCAATCGCGTGCGGGTTGACCTCGGGGACCACCAGCGGCACCGCCGGGTCCATGCGGAAGGCGTTGGTGTTGTCGATGCAGATCGCGCCCGCGCGCGCCGCCACCGGGCAGAAGCGCTCCGAGACCTTGCCGCCGGCCGAGAAGAGCGCCACCTGCACGCCCGCGAAGGAGTCGTCGTTCAGCTCCTGCACGACGTATTCGCGGCCCTTGAACTCGACCTTCCTGCCCGCCGAGCGCTCCGAGGCCAGCGCCCGCAGCTCGCGCACCGGGAACTCGCGCTCCGCGAGCACCCGCAGCATCTCCTGCCCCACGGCGCCCGTCGCGCCGACCACCGCCACCGCATAGCCCTGCTCCGTCATCGCGTCCTCGCTTCCTTCGCTCATCGCTCGCCGGCGCCGCAGCGGCCCCGGCGTCACTTCACCTTCTGGCCCTTGAGCCAGGCCATGAGGCCGCCGGCGGCGACCAGTTCCATCATGAACGGCGGGATCGGCGCGAACGCGTAGCGCTCCCCCCGCGTGTGGTTCACGATCCGGCCGGCGGCCAGGTCGATCTCGACCTCGTCGCCCTCGGCGATCGCCGCCGCGGCCTCGGCGGACTCGATCGCCGGCAGGCCGACGTTGAAGGCGTTGCGGTAGAAGATGCGGGCGAACGTCGGCGCGATCACCGCGGCCACGCCGCAGCCCTTGAGCGCCATGGGGGCGTGCTCCCGCGAGGAGCCGCAGCCGAAGTTCTTCCCCGCGACCACCACGTCGCCCGGCTGGACGCGCCGCGGGAAGTCCGGGCTCACGGGTTCCATGCAGTGCGCCGCCAGTTCCAGCGGGTCGATGGTCGTCAGGTAGCGCGCCGGGATGATGATGTCGGTGTCGACGTCGGCGCCGAACTTCCAGGCCTTGCCCCTGATGGTCACGGGTGCACCCCCAGTTCCCCCGGGTGGGCGATCCGCCCGAGCACCGCGGAGGCGGCGGTCACTGCGGGTCCGGCGAGATAGACCTCGCTCTGGAGGTGGCCCATCCGCCCGAGGAAGTTGCGGTTCGAGGTCGCGACGGCGACCTCCCCCTTCGCGAGGATCCCCATGTGCCCGCCGAGGCAGGGGCCGCAGGTCGGCGTGCTCACCGCCGCGCCGGCCTCGACGAAGAGATCGAGCAGCCCCTCCTTCATCGCCTGGCGGTAGATGTTCTGGGTCGCCGGGATCACGATCATCCGCACGTCGGGATGGACCGTGCGGCCGCGCAGCACGGCGGCGGCCTCGCGCAGGTCCGAGATGCGGCCGTTCGTGCAGGACCCGACGAAGGCCTGGTCGATGCGCACCGAGGCGACCTCGCTCACGCCGACCACGTTCGCCGGGGAGTGCGGCTTCGCGACCTGGGGTTCCAGCCCCGAGACGTCGACCTCGTGCACGGAGACGTAGGCGGCGTCCGCGTCGCTGGCGAGCTTCGCGTAGGGCACGGCGGTGCGGCCCCTGAGGTACTCGTCGACGACCGCATCCGCGGCGATGATGCCGTTCTTGCCGCCGCCCTCGATGGCCATGTTGCACATCGTCAGGCGCCCGTCGATGCCGAGCTTCCCGATCGCCGGGCCGCAGAACTCCATCGCCGAGTAGAGCGCGCCGTCGACGCCGATCCTGCCGAGCACGGCGAGGATGTAGTCCTTGCCACCGACCCAGGGCTTCGGCGTCCCCGTGAAGACGAACTTCAGCGACGGCGGCACCTTGAGCCAGGTCCAGCCGGTGACCCAGGCCGCCGCGATGTCCGTGCTCCCCATGCCCGTCGCGAACGCGCCGAGCGCGCCGTAGGTGCAGGTGTGCGAGTCAGCGCCGACGATCACCATGCCGGGTCGCACCAGCCCCGCCTCGGGCAGCAGCGCGTGCTCGATGCCCATCCGTCCCAGTTCGAAGTAGTTCGTGATCCTGTGCTTGCGGGCGAACTCCCGCATCACCCGGCACTGCTCGGCGGACTGGATGTCCTTGTTCGGCGAGAAGTGGTCGGGCACGAGCACGACCTTCTCGCGGTCGAAGACCTCGGCCGCGCCCGCCTTCTCGAACTCCTGGATCGCCAGCGGCGCGGTGATGTCGTTGGCGAGCGCCAGGTCCACCGGCACCCGCACGATCTGTCCCGGCGAAACCGCCGCCTCGCCGGCCTTCGCCGCGAGGATCTTCTCGGTGATGGTCATGCCCATGATGTCAGCCTGCACTTTCCCTTTGTCGTCAATCGTCGAATAGTACCACGCATGAGGACAATGACAAACAGCGCCGGAGCCCCCCGCCGGCGCTCCGTTCGCATCCGCTTCGCTTCCCCGCGCCTGCGTGCTATTGTTGGCGCAGGTGCACCCGCAGCAGAGGGAAGAGGCGTGAGCGGCTACCAGAAGGTCCTCGTCGCTGTCGACGGCTCGGAGGCCGGCACCAACGCGCTGCGGCAGGCCTGCCGCCTCAGCGCCGGCAGCCCCTGGCCGCCGACGGTCATGACCGCCTACCCGCGCCTGAAGGACACCGAGGTCGAGGTCATCAGCGGACGCGAGGACATCGGCGCGGCGCTGCGTGCCGAGGCGACGAAGGTCCTCGAGCGGGCGCGCGCCGCCGCCGAGGAAGACGGCTTCACCCTGTCCTGGTCGAAGGCCGTCGAGGGTTCCCCGTTCGAGGCCATCGTCGAGACGGCGCTCGCCGGGCGCTATGACCTGATCGTCGTCGGGCGCCGCGGACGCACGCGCCTCGAGCGCGCCTTCATGGGCAGCGTCACGGCGCGCGTCATCGGCTACGCGGACACCGACGTCCTGGTCGTGCCCCGTGATGCCGAACTCGCCTGGGATCGCGTCCTCGTGCCCACGGACGGCTCCCGCCACAGCCGCGCCGCGGTCGAGAGGGCGGTCGATCTCGCCAGCCACTACCGGGCGGCACTCGATGTCGTCTCCGTCGTCGACGCCGCCGACGAGTTCCAGTTCGCCGAGACGCCGGCCAACCTGCGCCAGCTCCTGGCCGCGCACGCCCACCAGGCCGTCGACTCGGCAGTCGCGACGGCCGCGGCGGGCGGCATCAAGGCGGAGGGCTTCGTGGCCGAGGGCGCCGCGCACGCCGCCATCGCCGGGCTCGTCAGGGAGCGGGGCACCACGGTCGTCGTCATGGGCAGCCACGGCCGCGGCGGCCTGCGGCGACTGCTGATGGGGAGCGTCGCCGAGAAGGTGATCGGGGCGGTTTCCTGCCCGACGCTGGTCGCGCGGCTGTAGGACGAGGCACGGCGGCGCGCCCCCGCCCGCCGCGGGTGGCGCACCGCCGCTCCTGCCTCGAGGGGTTGATCGTCAGGTCGCCAGCACCGACACCACGGGGCAGAACAGCTCCTGCTCGAGCATGTTCTGCGCGAACTCCCGCAGCGTGTCGATGAAGGCCTCGTGCTGGATCTCCTTGGTCGGCGTCGGCACGATCACCATCTTGACGCCCCGGTCCCGCACCACGGCGCGGATCACCTGTTCGACGCCGCCCTGCTCCGTGTGGACCACGGCGGCGATGCCCGCGTCGCGGCAGTACTGCACCGCGCGGTCGAAGAAGCCCAGCACGTCCGCGTGCAGCCGCTGCTCCACGCCGTCGTACGGGGCGATCTCGTAGGTGGCGAAGGCCATCCGGTCGACGGCCGCGAACTCGGGGAGGATGTTGAGCAGGACGAGGCCGGCCCCGATCTCGCGCGCGCGCTCGTCGCCGTAGCGGATGGTCCTGCGGAACGGCAACCCCGGCTGGATCAGCACCACGATCTTCTTGTCCACGGCTTGCGCCTCCTCGTTTCCCCGCTGTTTCCGCTGCGCGCCCTAGGCCAGCGCCTGGGCCTGCGCGGCCAGCTTGCGCTCGTACACGACGCCCTTGAGCATCTTGACGATGATCAGGGCGCTGAGCCCGCACGCCGCCCCGAGCATCAGGTACCCGGAGTAGTTGTTCCAGGCCTTGTCCAGCGCGTACGCGCTCTGCATCACGTCCGACTGCTGCGCGATCCAGGCCTTGACGGCCGGCTTGTTCATCATGATCCACTCGCTGATCTGGCCGTTCTCCTTGAGGCCGCTCGTCGCCTTCGCCCAGGACTTCAGCGAGGGCTCGTAGACGGCCTTGTAGTTCGAGGCGACCTGCTTGAAGACGACTGCGACGCCCGAGAGCAGCATCGTCACCGCGAAGTAGAGGCGGATCACGAGGCCCTTGACGTACTTGGTGGCCACGGTGCCGAACTGGGCCCCGACGGCCGCGCCGCAGAGCATGACGACCGCGGCGAGCAGCTCGACGCGGGCCTTCATGGCGTAGGAGAAGGCGCCGTACGCGCCGGAGATCATGACCTCGAAGAGGTCCGTGCCGACGGCGATCGTGGTCGGGCAGCCGATGACGTAGAGCAGGGCCGGCATCCGGATGAAGCCGCCGCCGACGCCGAGGAAGCCGGCGAGGAAGCCGGTGAAGACCGCCATGCCGCCGACCACCCAGAGGGAGATCCTGATCCCCGAGGCCTTGAGGTTGATCATCGGCGGGATGTTCAGGCTCTGCATCTTCAGGGCCAGGCCCGACGCGCCGGCGTCCTTGACCTTGGCGCCCGATGCACCCCGGGTGAGCTTGTAGTACTCGTAGAGCATGTAGATCCCGAGGCCGAAGAGCAGCGTCATGTACGTGATCCGCACGATCGGGCCGATGCGGCCCAGTTTCTCGAGGTACATGATCAGCGTCGCGCCCAGCTCGATGCCGATCCCGGTGAAGAGGATCATGATCAGCCCGAGCCGCATGTCCACGTTGCCGAGTTTCCGGTGCTTCGCGGTCGCCACGATCGACTTGCCCGCGATGTGCGCCATGTCCGTCCCGATGGCGTACGCCATGGGGAAGCCGAACACGTTGAGGGCCGGCGTGACCATGAAGGCCCCGCCGACTCCGAAGAACCCGCCGATGACTCCCACGGTGAGCCCGAGCAGCACGAGCTGCCAGGCCATGATTTCAACCCCGGCGATCGGTAGCGTCAGCATTTCCCTCACCTCCCCTCACCAGATGGTCAATGGTGGATCTCGATCTTGTCGTTCTTGATCCCGAGTGCCTTGAAGAACAACTCCGCAACGGTCGCGATCAGGAGACCCAATCCGGCCATCGTGGCCACGGTCAGCAACCCGAAGCCGACGTGGTTGTTCTGGTTGAGCTGCACCACCCAGTTCATGACGCCTTCCACGATCTCACCCCCTTTCCGCTCTGGCGCTCACAGCCGCTCGAACTCGAGAATCCGGTCGCAGCGGTCCAGGCACCGCAGCGTCTCCGCGCAGGCGACCGGGCGCTCCGCTCCGAGGTAGAAGAAGTGCCTGATCCGCAGCGCCGGGACACCGGGGCTGATCCCCAGCAGCGCGGCGTCGCGTTCGACCGGGACCCGCAGATCGGTCTTCTCGCGCAGCCGCTGGATCCGCGCGGCGCACCGCGCCTCGACGCAGGCGGAGAGGGGTGCCGTGGCGCCGCGCTCGCCGACGTCGCGCACGCTGGCGCGACAGGGGACGTACAGCCGCTCCAGCGCGAGGGGCAGGCCGTGCAGGACCGCCAGCCGCGCGAGATGCCAGCACTCATCCGCCGCGCCCAGGCTCAGGTGGTCGGCGACGTCGGCGGGGGGCGGGACCGTGGCGCGCTCGAGCACCTGGTACCGCGGCGCGACGCTGAACTCCATGCGCTCGGCGTTCAGGTGGATCGCCATCCGGATGCACTCCTCGGGAATCCTCCGTCTGACGAACGTCCCCTTCCCCTGGACCTTCTGGAGGTATCCCATGGCGACCAACTCCTCGATCGCCGACCTGACGGTGGTCTTGCTGACGCCGTAGCGGACGCACAGGTCGTCCTCGGTGGGGATCCGCTCTCCGTCCTTCCATTCGCCGCGCTCGATCGGCCTCCGCAGGATCTGGAGAAGCTGGGCGTAGAGCTTGTCGGGACGCCGCCGATCCACCGTGCTCACGTTCACCGTCGCCTCCCCTTTTCTTTCGTCGAGGTTGCTGCCAGAATCATTCGCAAAGCCGGTGCCAAGAACAAAGATCCACTAAATCAAGTAGTTAGCTGATCAAGGGGGCGGGCGCAGGGTGCAAGACAAACTTGCACCAAGACATGTGACTGAGCGCTCAGATAGGGATTGAGCTTACAATTCAGCTAGTTAGTTCTTTGAGAAGCCACTCTGACCGGGGCGTGCAAGAAATCCATGCACGCAAGTGGAGATTGCTAATCTTCGCGCAGGCCATCCACCGCGATGCCAAGCTCCTTCATCTTCTGCTGGAGTCCCTGGCGGTGCATGTTCAGGAGGCGGGCCGTCTTCGAGATGTTGCCCCCGCACTCCTGCAGCGCCGCGCGCACGAACTGCTGCTCGAACTCGTGGCGCGCGGCCTTCAGCGGCTTGAACGCAAAGGCGTGGGGCTTCCCGCGCGCCTCGCGAAGCGCCGGCGGCAGATCCGCGACCTGGATCTCGCTGCCGCGCGCAAAGGCGACCGCGTACTCGATCGCGTTCTCCAGTTCCCGCACGTTCCCCGGGAACGGGTAGGCGATCAGCGTCTCCAGCGCGGCGGGGGCGATGCCGACGACCCGGCCGTCCGCGCGCTTGGCGGCGAACTTCTGCAGGAAATGGACGACGAGCATCGGGATGTCCTCCCGCCGTTCGCGCAACGGCGGCAGGTGGATCGAGATCACGTTGAGCCGGTAGAACAAGTCCTCCCGGAAGCTGCCGTCCGCGAGCCCCCGCCGCAGGTCGCGGTTGGTCGCGGCGAGTATCCGGATGTCGGCCTTCGTCGGATGCGGCGACCCCACCTTGTGGAACTCGCCCTCCTGGATGACCCGCAGGAGCTTGACCTGGAAGTCCGGCGTCGTCTCCGCGATCTCGTCGAGGAACAGCGTGCCCCACGCCGCCAGCTCGAGAAAACCGCCCTTGTCCTTGGCCGCGCCGGTGAAGGCCCCCTTGACGTACCCGAAGAGCTCGGCCTCGATCAGCTCGCGCGAGAGCGCGCCGCAGTTGACCGGCACGAAACGCCGCTCGCGCCGCGGCGAATTGTAGTGGATCGCCCGCGCAACCAGCTCCTTGCCGGTCCCCGACTCCCCCGTGATCAGGACGTTGCTGTCGCTGCTCGCCGTCTGCTTGATGATCTCGAAGATCTCCTGCATCCGGGCGCTCTTGGCGACCAGCGTCTCGAAGCTGAAGTGCTGCGTCAGCTCCCGCCGCAGGTGGTCGACCTCGCGGGTGAGCGCCGCCCGCTCCAGCGCCCGCTTGACGACGATCCTGACCTTGTCCGAGAACAGCGGCTTGGTGAGGTAGTCGTACGCGCCCAGCTTGATCGCCTCCACCGCCGACTCGATCGACGCGAAGCCGGTGATGACGACGACCGAGGTCGCCGGGCTGCGCTGCTTGACCCGGGTCAGGACGTCCAGGCCGCTGGCGTCGCCGATGCGCAGGTCGGTGACGACGATGTCGAACTCGCGCTCGTCGACCAGGGCCAGCGCCCGCTCGCCCCGGTCGGCAGCCGTCACCTCGTGCCCGGCCTTGGCCAGCAGCAGCTCCAGCGCCTTCAGGGTGGCGGGGTCGTCGTCAACAACCAGCGCCCGTGCCATCGCTCTCCTCCCGTCGCAGGGGCACGACGATCGTGAAGGACGTCCCCGCCCCCGGGACGCTCTCGACCGTGATCCTCCCGCCGTGCCTCTCCACGATCTTCTTGGTGATCGCCAGCCCCAGGCCGGTGCCGCCGATCTCCTTGCGCGTCGTGAAGAAGGGCCGGAAGATGAACGGCAGGTTCTCCGGCGGGATGCCGACGCCCCGGTCCGCGACGGTGATCGAGAAGCTGCCCTCGTCGCCGGCGCCCCGGATGTCGATCACGCCGCCCGGCGGCGAGAAGTGAAAGGCGTTGGCCAGCACGTTCACCAGCGCCTGGTAGACGAGCACCCGGTCGAGGACCGCCGCCTCGGGCAGCCCGGCGAGATCGACGTCGAGCCGGACGTCCGCGCCGCGGTTCTGGGCGCGCACCACCTCGCAGGCGTCGCGGACGAGCGCCGCCGGCTGCGCCACCTCCAGGTTCAGGGGATCGCGGCGCGCGAAGTCCACCAGCTCCCGCAGCACCGACTGGCACCGCCGTATCTCGTTGAGCATCAGCGCCACGTTCGCCTTCCTCGCCGGGTCATCCTGAAAGTCTTCGTAGAACCCGCCGAGGAAGATCGCGACCGACGTCAGGGGGTTGTTGATCTCGTGGACGATCTCGGCGGCCAGCAGCCGCATGGCGCTCGTCTTGCGGGCCTCGACCAGCTCGTCCTGGCGGCCGACGAGTTCGCGGTTCGCCTCGGCCAGCCGCTCGAGCGCGTCCTTCAGCTCGCCCTGGACGGCCCCGAGGCGGCGGACGGTGCTGTTGTAGGCGGCGACGAAGGAGTGGACCTCGTCGGGGAGGCCGTGCGCCGACAACTCGACGCCGTGGGAGAAGTCGCCGGCGGAGAGGTCGCCGAACGAGCGCTCGATCGACTTGAGCGAGCCCAGGACGCTGCGGGTGATCAGGAAGGCGACGCCCGCGATCGAGCCGACGAGCAGCAGGAACGAGGCGACGAAGAGCTTTTTCGAGGCGGTGATGGTCCGCGTGATCTCCTCGCGCTCGCGCGTCGAGAACCGCGCCGTGATGGCCTCGATCCGCCGGCCGGTCTCACGGATCTTCTCGACCAGCGCATCCTTGACCGCCTGGTTGTCGGCGAGGGCGGCGATGGCCTTCAGGTACGGTCCGAGAGCCGGCTCGATGCCGGGCTGGCGTGCGAGCATCTCCTGCGCGATGTGCCGCAGCCGCTCGAGCGCCTGCGCCTCGCGGTAGATCAGGTAGTTCTTCTCGAACCGTCGCAGCTCCAGCGCCTGCGCCCTGTCCCGCGCGTCCCGCTCCACCGCGCGGCCCAGCGGCCGGATGTCCTCGAGGAGCTTCTTCTTGAGTTCGACGCACTGGATGATGCCGGCCGCGGTCTCCCGGTAGGTGCGGTAGTCATCGAGGAGCGCGTCGTAGTCCTCGGGATTCAGGATCGCGAGAATCTCGGAGCGCTTCGCGTTCGTCCGCGCCTCGATCTGCGCGAGGTACTGATGGAACGTCCTGACGTTGCTCTCCTCGTAGAGCAGCAGGATGTTCTTCTCGTAGCGGCGCAGCTCGAGCAGGTTCAGGTTGATGTCGTCGGCGACCTCGATCAGCGAGACGCGATACGAGATCCGGTCGATGCTGTAGATGGCATAGAGGGCGACCCCGAGCGCGAGAACGCCAGGCAGCACCAAGCTGAGGAGGACGTGCTTCCAGAGCTTGAAATGCACGTTCTTCGAACCCCCCGCCGTCCGTGGACCTCCCTCTGCCGTGGATGGGGCTTCGTATTCCTTGTACCCGAGTCAGGATTTCGGTGTCAACAGCAGCGGCCGGTCCGCTCCGCCGTCACCTCCCCCGCCCGCCGTCCCCGGCGCCCCGTGCCTCGCCGTATGCGGGGAGCCGCGCGAAGATCGCCTCCAGCCGCGCGGCATCCGCGTACTCGCCCCGTCCCAGGTGCCAGGCATAGCGGTCCAGGGCCCAACCGGCCGCCCGCCACTCCTCGACGCGCGCGTCGTAGCCGGCGAAGAAGCGCCCCCCGGGGTTGCCGGGGAGCCCGAAGACGTCCGCGGCGAGCGCCAGGAACGACTCGCCCCGCAACAGTTCGCGCCCCGGGCGCGCGGCCAGGTATTCCAGCCGCGGGCGGTCCACCGTGGTCACGGGCACGCCGCGCAGCAATTCGCCGTCGCGCTCCAGCGGTCCGACGTACATCGACAGAATCCCGGACTCGTGCGCGAGGAGCGCCTCATCGCGCGCCGACGGCGGCCGCCGCAGCAGCCCCGCCGCGATCGCCCCGACGTCGATCCGCTCGGCGCCGACGAGCGCGACCACGGGCCGCTCGATGCCCGCGCCCAACTCCCAGAGGGTCACCGCCGCGAACTCCTCGGCCATGGTCCGGGCGATGACGAGGAATTCCTCCCGCGTGAGTTGGTACAGCGGCAGCCAGACGACGGCGACGCCGCCCCGGGCCAGCCGCCGGCCCACCGCGCGGAAGTGCTCGCGGCTGTAGAGCAGCGACGCGCCCTCGTTCCACGGTGTGACGACGTCGCTCGCGATGATGTCGTAGCGGTCGGGGTTGGCATCAAGGAACCGCCGCCCGTCCGCGACGACCAGCCGGACGCTGGGGTCGCCCAGCACCTGCCGGTTGACGTCCCCGAAGAACTCCCGCGCGGCCGCCGCGACCTCCGGGATCAACTCGATGAGCGTGATCCGCTCGATGTTCGCGCCGAGGAAGCCGCTGGCGCTGAGGCCGGTGCCGAGGCCGATCATCGCCAGGCTCCGCGCCCCCGGCCGCAGGACCGTCGGGAAGATTCCGAGGCGCACGGTAGCCGCAGGATTTCCGGCCGCCGCCTCGAGGAGATACGTGTTGTTCAGCCAGAGCGTCCTCGCCCGCCCCGGATAGTCGATGACCGAAACAACGCCGTAACGCCCCTCACGCGCCGACACGACCGTCCCGGGCGACCCGCCGTACGGGTCGCGCGGCGTGACCAGCGGCAACCGCCACGGCGCCAGCAGCGCGATGAGACCCGCACCGATCGCGACGCCTCCCCACCGCAACGGCGCCCTCCCCCCGACCGGCAGCGCCAGGTACCCCGCCAACACCACGGTCAGCGTCCCCCACATCCCCACGGTGAACAGCAGCAGGGGGGCCGCCGCGATCCCGAGAGCGCAGCCGGCCGCGTTCACCGCGACGAGCGGACCGACCACGGCGTCCGGGGGCCCGTGCCGGCTCGCCGCAGCGCGGAGCACCATTGGAAACAGCAGCGATGCGCAGGCCGAACCGACGAGGACGAGCGGCGCGGCGCGCGCGGCCGCGACGGTGAAGCCCTCGGCGTTCGCGACGAGGTGGATCGCCAGACCGTCGGTGCGGTGAACCCAGAGCCTGGCGGCAGCCGCGGCGCCCGCGACGATGCCCGGCAGCAGCAGGGGCAGCGTCGGCGGCGCAGCGGCGATGCGCGCGGGCAGCAGCGCGACCACGCACCCGGCGGCCGCGAAGACGCCAATGCTGACCGCGGAGACCGCGCCGAACGCATAGACCGAGTTGTCGGAGTCGAGCGCCACGAGACGCATCCAGAGCCCCTGCAGGAGCAACGAGCACGTGCCCGAGCCGGCCGCCAGAACGAGCAGACGGGCCGGGAGCCCGGGCGTCGCCGCCGCACCAGCCGCCTCGGTCCCTGCGTCAGGCTCGCCCGCGTCCCCTGCCCCTTCGGCCGCGCCGCTGGCCCACCGCACGACGAGCACCGCCGCCAGCAGCAGCGCGGCGCCGACTGCCGCAGTCGCCCGAAAGCCGACGCTTCGAGGCAGCAGCATCCCTCCCAGGACGGCGCCAGCCAGCGACCCGGCGGTCTGCGCGACGTAGAGGGGCACGAAGTCGCGTCCCACGACCAGGCGCCCGACGGCCGGGTAGAAGGCGCCGAGGAAGACGCTCGGCGCCGCCAGCAGGAGCGTCGTCAGCACCACAGCGGCGGCCCGCCCCGCGAGCGGCGCCACCAGCGGGTGCGCCGCGAGTTCGTCGAGGTGCGCCGCGAGCAGCCCCGGGACGACGATCGAGAGCGCGAGGGTGGCCGCCAACCCGGCGACGAATCCGTTCCCGCTCACCCGCCGCGGCCCGGCGCCGCGCCACCACCAGCTCCCCGCGGCCACGCCGCAGAAGAACGCGAACAGGACGCTCGCATAGGCCTCGGGCGAACTGCCGAGGAGGACGACCTGCTGGCGGACCCAGACGCTCTCGAGAATGAGCGTCCCGGCGCCGTGCAGGACGAAGGCCGCCGCGCCGGCGCGCGCGCCCCGGCCGACCGTCAAACGCCGGACCCGCCGGCGGCCGGGCTCTCCGCGCGCATCGCGGGCTTGACGTCGAGCAGCGGCGTCCCGGTGATGCAGTCGAGGCCGCGGACCTGGAGGACCGGCCCTTCCATCGCCTCGATCGAAACCACCGCCGCGCCGATGGGGTTCGGCCGGTGGGGCGTGCGCGCCGCGAACGCGCCGGCGACCTTGCCGGAGCGGCGCACGCCCACGAGCGGCTTGTCGCGGTGCGCGCGGTCGAGCCAGTAGAGCACGAGGATCCGGTCGCCGACCTCGAGCCCCTTGAGGCCCGCGACGTATGCCGGATCGACGACGATGCGGCACGGCGGCCCCCCGGGGTTGACGGTGTAGGGGCAGTCGTCAGGCGTCTGGTAGGGCGTCTCGATGTGCCCGATGAACGCCAGGCTCGGGGCCCCTTCGCCGCTCTGCCGCTTGGTCATGGGACCATCGTACTGCAAATCCGACAGAAATTTCCAGGTATCAGGCCCAAGTCCGCGCGTACGCGCGGATCAGCACAGCAGACTTGTTACCCCGCGTCGATCTATTCCGGACTTCCTTGTGCTTCGATGGTAACGCAGGCGTGACGTGGCTATTTACACGTCCTCCTGTCTCGGCGCGTGAGTCGTCACCTTGCTTCAGGGCATATCGGCAGATGCTACCCTGCTGCATCCGCGCCCTACGCGCCGATCGTGGCGCGCTTCCCCTCGTCCGGCGGCGGATGCGCCTTGAAGCCGCGGTACAGCAGCAGGTCGTAGGTGATCTTGAGGGTCCCGGCAAGGAAGAACGGCACACTGATCAGCGCCGGGACCGCCAGCAGCGCACCGCTGAGCGTCGGCGAGACCAGCGCCCCGACCGAGCGGGCGATCGTCGTCACGCCCGAGGCGGCGGAGCGCTCGTCCGGGTCCACGACGGCCATGGTGTAGGACTGGCGCGTCGGGACGTCCATCTGCGAGATGCTGTAGCGCACCAGCAGCAGGCCGACGGCGGCGGGGAGCGTCGGCATCAGCGGCACGAGCATCAGCAGCAGGTTGGACGGGATGTGCGTGAAGACCATCGTGCGGATGAGCCCGATGCGCGCCGCGATGCGGTCCGCCAGCAGCGCCGAGACGCCGGCGAGCAGATTGGCGCCGAAGAAGATCCCGCCGAGCGCCGCCGGCTCCACCGCGAAGCGCAGGTGGAACCAGTAGGCGAGCAGCCCCTGGATCACGAAGCCGCCACCGAAGGCGTCGAGCGCGAAGAGCGCGCTGAGGCGGGCGACCGTCCCGCGCGAGCGATGCAGGCCAAGCCGGCTGCGGGCGCGCGGCGCCCCGTCGCGCGCCGGCGCCTCCACCGCGCCGGAGAGCAGCAGGAAGAGTGCCGCGAGCGCCACCCCGAACACCGCGTAGGCGGCGAGGACCGCGCGGTACGAGGCCTGCTCGGCGACGCCGAGGTGCTGCAGCCCGCTGACGAAGGAGCCGCCGGCCAGCGCGCCGACCGCCGCGGCGAAGGACCCCGCGAGGTTGTACCACGCGAAGACGCGGGTCCGCCGCGCGCCGCCGACGAGCTGCGCCAGCGCCGACTGCTCGATGGAGATGAAGGGCCCGATCTCGCTCCCGTTGGGGCTGACGACGCCGATCGCCGCCGCCAGCGCGATGAGCACGAGGTTCCGCGACGCGGCCATGACGCCGCCGGTGGCCGCGATCAGCAGCGCGCCGAGCACGAGCATCCGCCGGCGGCCGGCGCGGTCGGCGGAGGTCGTGATCCAGAGCGAGACCAGGATGTCGCCGAGGAGCGCGAGGCTGAAGATGAGGCCGACGGCGCGCTCGCCGAAGCCGACGGCGTGCAGGTACAGCGCCAGGCTCACGGAGACGAAGCCGTACGCGAAGATGCGGAGGATGCGCGTCGCGAACAGCAGGCGGATGTCAGTGCTCATCGTTATCAGTATACGTGCAGGCTACGGGGTCCTGTCGCTGCGCACTCCGCCAAGGCTGATGCAGGCTTCGGGGTCCTGTCGCTGCGGACCTCCACCGTGCTCCCTTCGGTCCGCGCGGCGGAGGCCCTCCCCTCCGCGCCACCCCTCCGCAGCGCCGGGCAATGCGCACTGAACGGCACTGCTCCTTAGCCGGCGCTTCCATAGGGGGCTCTGCCCCCTGATGGCGCAGCTTCGCTGCTGTCACCCCCCAGAGGACTCTTCCCATCTCGCACGGCGCGACGGGGAAGTCTACGGGCTAGCCGCGCTTCTTCTTGTCCAGCTCGACCGCGGCGAGGATGCCGCGCAGCAGGTCGGTCGGGGTCGGCGGGCAGCCGGGGATGACCACGTCGACGGGGATGACGCTCGCAACGCCGCCCAGCGACGCGTAGCTGCAGCCGAAGACGCCGCCGTCGCGGCCGCAGTCGCCGACCGCGACCACGAGCTTCGGCTCGGGCGTGGCCGCATACGTGCGCCGCAGCGCGATCTCCATGTTGAAGGCGACGGGCCCGGTCACGAGGAGCATGTCCGCGAAGCGCGGCGAGGCGGTGAAGTGGACGCCGAAGCGCTCGCAGTTGTAGATGGGGTTGTTGATCGCGTGGATCTCCAGCTCGCAGGCGTTGCACGAGCCGGCGTCCACCTGCCGGATCGTCAGGCTGCCGCGGAACCGCCGCCGGATCGCCTCCTCGAGCTGCCGGCCGACGACGCGGATCTCCGCCTCCGCCTCGGGCAGCGGCTCGGTGACGATCCCCGTCCGGAAGATCTGGTGGAGAATCCGCAGCACGTCAGTGAGCCCTCATCACCGTGGGCAGCGCCGCCATCACAGGTCGTGCCCGGAGTAGGACTGATTGAAACTCTTGTTGCAGAGCGGGAAGTCCGGGACGATGTTGCCCGGCAGCGCCTGCTCCAGGCCGATCCAGTTCACCGACGAGGGGTCGCGGACCATCACGCGGTTGACCTCGCCGCCCGGCCCGGCCTGCAGCCAATAGACGATCTCTCCGCGCCACCCCTCGACGGCCGCGAACCCCGCGCCGCCCGGGGGCGGGGCCGCGACGGGCGCCCGCACGGGCCCCTCCGGCAGGTGCTCGAGGATGTAGCGCAGCAGCCGCACCGACTCGCGCACCTCGACCACCCGGACCCAGGCGCGGGCGTGCACATCCCCGCTGACGAGCACCGGGACCTCCAGCTCGATCTCGTCGAGCCGGTCGTACGGCGGGAACGGGTGGAAGATGCGCGCGTCATGGTTGATGCCGCTGGCGCGCGCGACGATGCCGACCGCGCACAGCTCCAGCGCCTTCTGCGGCGCGAGCACGCCGGTGGAGCGCACCCGGTCCTCCAGCGAGGCATTGTCGTCGTAGATCCGGACCAGCCGCTCGTACTCGGGGAGGAAGGCGTCCAGCTCGGCCGCCATCGCGCGCTTCCCCTCCGCGGTCAGGTCCGCCGCGACCCCCCCGGGCACGACGCAATCCATCGTCATGCGGTGGCCAAACAGCGCGCTGTTGGTCCGCAGAAGCCCCTCTTTGAGGCGCATCATCTGGTACCAGAGGAACGCGAACGCCGCGTCGTTGGCGATCGCGCCGAGGTCTCCGAGGTGGTTGGCGATGCGCTCGCGCTCCAGCAGGAGCGCCCGCAGCCAGTGCGCGCGCTCGGGCACCTCGCAGCCGGCGAGCGCCTCGAGCGCGATGCAGTAGCCCAGCGCGTGCGCCACCGTCGTGTCGCCCGAGACGCGGCCGGCCAGCCGGTGCCCCTCGCCCCACGGCAGCGACTCGAAGCGCTTCTCGATGCCCTTGTGGACATAGCCGAGGCGTTCCTCGAGGTTGACCACGTCCTCGCCCACCGCGAGGAACCGGAAGTGCCCCGGCTCGATGATCCCGGCGTGCACGGGGCCGACCGGGATCTCGTAGACGCCCTCGCCCGCCGCGCGGATCCAGGCGTAGTCCCCGGCGCCGCGCGCCAGCGGCCGCGTCCCGTCGAAGCCCTTGCGCAGCGGGTGCGCGCCGGCGGGCCAGTCCTCGAAGGCGATCCACGGGCGCAGGTCCGGGTGGCCCGACGGCACGACGCCCATCAGGCTGTGCATCTGCCGCTCGAAGCGGAAGGCGGGGGCCCAGCTGCCGGTGAGCGTCGGGAAGGTCGGGTCGCCCGCCGGCAGCTCCGCCTTCACGACGACGCAGTCCTTCGCCCAGCGGTAGCACGCGTAGACGCCGAAGCCGCGGCCGAAGGCGCTCTCGTCCGCCGCCCACTCCGCGACGAGCATGGCGTGCGCGTCCTTGAGCACCGCCCCGGCCTCGGCGAAGCGCGCCCGCGGCACCGCGCACCCGGCGACCGACGCCGGGCGCAGGCTGGCGTCCGCCGCGACGTCCGCGCCGAGAGCCTCCGCCAGCGAATGCAGCAGTCGGCTCATCGCAGCAGCTCCGCGGCGGTGCGGAACCAGTCGCTCAGGAACACCGGCAGGTAGAGCCCCAGCGCGAGCACCAGAGCCAGGTGCAGCAGCACCGGCAGGTGCGCGGCCTTCAACGGGGTCTGCCAGGGCGGCGGCGCGCCGGAGACCATCGGCTGGACACGCCGCAGCAGCGCCGCGAACGCCACCCCCAGCCCGAGCAGCAGGAACGGCGCCGCGGCCGGCGCATCCTTGATGGTCGCCGTGAGGATGAGGAACTCGCTGGTGAAGACGCCGAAGGGCGGCAGACCGACGATCGCCATCACGCCGAGCATCAGCCCCCACCCGACCAGCGGGTTGCCCTTGAAGAGGCCGCGGATCCGCGACATCTCCTGCGTGCCGTTCATCTGGGAGGCGTGGCCGACGGTGAAGAAGATCGAGGACTTGGCCAGCGAGTGCACCAGCATGTGCAGCAGCGCGCCGAAGGTCGCGATCGGCCCGCCGAGCCCGAAGGCGAAGGTGGCGATGCCCATGTGCTCGATCGAGGAGTAGGAGAACATCCGCTTGATGTCGCGCTGGCGCAGCAGCGAGAACGCCGCGACCAGGATCGAGAGGATGCCGAAGCCCATCATGATGTTCCCGGCGTGGCGCGTCCCGGTGGCGCCGTCCACGAGCGCCTTGCAGCGCACGAGCGCGTAGAGGGCGATGTTCAGCAGCAGGCCCGAGAGCACCGCGGAGATCGGCGTCGGCCCCTCGCTGTGCGCGTCGGGGAGCCAGTTGTGCAGCGGCGCGAGGCCGACCTTCGTGCCGTAGCCGACCATGAGGAAGACGAAGGCCAGCGAGAGCACGGTCGGCTCGAGCTGGCCGCTGACCTGGCTTAAGTTCGTCCAGAGCAGCGCGTCGCCCCCCTCGCCGAGCACCCGCTCCGCCGCGAAGTACAGCAGCACGGTGCCGAAGAGCGCCTGCGCGATGCCGACGCCGCAGAGGATGAAGTACTTCCAGGCCGCCTCGATCGCCGTCGGCGTGCGATAGAGCGAGACGAGCAGCACCGTCGAGAGCGTGGCCAGCTCCATCGCGATCCAGAGCACGCCGACGTTGTTGGTCAGCAGGCACAGCAGCATCGCGAAGATGAACATCTGGTACATGGCGTGGTAGAAGCGCATGCCGTAGTGGCCGACCCGCCCGTGCTCGCGCTCGCGCCGCATGTAGCGCCGCGAGAAGATCGCCGTCGTCAGCGAGACGAACGCGGTCAGCACCGCCAGCGAGATGTTGAAGGCGTCGACGAAGAAGAACTTGCCGCCGCCGATGAAGCTGCCGTTGGCGTGGACCTCCATCGCCAGCCGCAGGCTCGCCGCGAAGGTCACCGCCGAGCCGAGGATGTTGACCTCCGGCGCGAGGCGCCGGTCGCCGACCAGCGCCAGCGCGAGCGCCGAGAGCAGCGGGACGAGCAGCAGGCCGAGCAGCATCGCCTCGGTCATCTACTCCCCCTCCTTGAGGCGCGCCATCTGCTCGACGTCCAGGCTCTCGAAGGTGGCGTGGATGTGGAAGAAGAAGATCCCGAAGATGAAGGCGGCGATCAGGATGTCGAGGGCCACGCCCAGCTCGACCACCAGCGGCATCCCGTAGGTCGCGCTCGTCGCCGCGAAGAACAGGCCGTTCTCCAGCGCGAGAAAGCCGATGATCTGCGTCACGGCGTGCCGGCGCGTGATCATCATCAGCAGGCCGAGCAGCACCGTGGCCAGGGCGACGGCCAGCGTGGAGCGGGTGACCATGGTCGAGAGCTGGATGATCGGCGAGGTGAGCTGGTAGGAGAAGACCACCAGCCCGATGCCCGCGAGCATCGTCGTCGGGATGTTCACGACGACCTCGATCTCCTTGTGGATCCGCAGCCGGCGGATGAGCACGTGCAGGATGTAGGGCAGCGCCACCACCTTGAGGGCGAGGGTCAGCAGCGACGAGATGTAGAGGTGATGGCGCGCGGCGACGTAGCCGACGATCGCGGTGTTGACCGAGAGCAGCAGTCCCTGCCACGCGAAGAGGTGGATCAGGCCGTTCATGCGCCGCTGCGCCAGCATCGCGAACGCCGTCAGGAGCACGAGCGCCGCGAGGAAGCTGTTGATCCGGGCCGCCAGCTCAGGGTTCACGGGCTCTACTCCAGGATGAAGAACGAGAGCATGCCGAGCGTCGCCATGAGGAAGGCGGCGCCGAGGAACTCGGTCAGCCGGAAGATGCGCATCTTGGCCAGCCCGGTCTCGATGAGCACGATGCCGACGCCGATGCCGGCGAGCTTCAGCACCATCGCCGCGAACGCCAGCCCGAGCGCGCGCAGGTCGCGCGAGACCGCGATGCCCCAGGGGAAGAAGGCGGCGATCCCGAGGTACGCGAAGAGCGAGAGCTTCATCATGCTCGCCCACTCGACGAGCGCCAGGTGCCGGCCCGAGTACTCGAGGATCATCGCCTCGTGGATCATCGTCAGCTCCAGGTGGGTCGCCGGGTTGTCGACCGGGATGCGGCCGGTCTCGGCGAGGGCGATGAGTATGAACGCCAGCACCGCGAAGGCGAACGAGGGCCGCAGCAGCAGGTGCTGCCCGCTCTGGATGCTGCGCACGATCTGCGCGAGCGAGGTCGTCGAGCTGCCGAGCGAGATCGTGAAGACCGCCATGAGCATCGCCGGCTCGGCGAGCGAGGCGATCGTCATCTCGCGGCTCGCGCCCATGCCGCCGAAGGCCGTGCCGATGTCCAGGCCCGCCAGCGCGGTGAAGAAGCGCGCGATGGCGAAGAGCCCGACGATGACGATGACGTCGGCCGTGGGCGCCAGCGGCAGGTCCACCGAGAGGATCGGGATGACGCCGCCGGCCAGCAGCGCGACCCCGAACATCAGGTACGGCGCGAAGCGGAAGATCCAGGAGGCGTTCTCCGCGAGGATCACGTCCTTGGCGAAGAGCTTGCTCAGGTCGCGCACCGGCTGGAGCAGCCCCGGGGACGAGCGCCCCTGCGACCAGCACTTGAGCATCTTCACCCAGCCGGCGAACAGCGGCGCGACCGCGGCGAGCGCGGCCACCTGGAGCACCTCGAGGAAGAAGGGGTAGGCGTTCATCGCAGGAACACCAGCAGCACGAGGATGGTGACGAAGGAGTAGATCAGGTAGGACTGGATGCGCCCCTGCTGCAGCCGCCCGGCCTGCCGGGCGAGGACGAGGCTCGCCGCGCCGACCGGCCGATAGAGCCAGTTCCAGAACCGGTCGCGCACCCGCAGCGAGTAGTGCAGCCGCCGCGGGTACGGCGCGGCGCCGGGGAACGCGGACGGACGGACCCGCTCGCGCACGGCGAAGAGGTGGCCGAAGATCCGCCGGATCGGCATGGCGAAGGCGGTCGCCGTGTACTGCATGCGCGGCGTGAGCTTCTCGAAGCCGCAGTCCCAGATCGGTCCGCGCTTGATGGCGCCGGGGCGGATGTGCAGCAGCAGGTAGACGGCGGGGATGCACAGCAGCAGCCCGAGGAAGACGATCCCGCCGGAGTAGGAGGCGCGCTCGGGCGCCACGGGGGTGAGCCAGAGCCAGCCGAGCCCCGCGACCGGCGAGCCGGTCCGCGCGCCGACGAGCGCCTGCGGCACCGAGTCCATCCAGTCGAGCACCAGCGGCGGCAGCACGCCGAGCGCGAGGCACGAGACGGCGGCGAGGCCCATCCCGGCGCGCATCGTCCAGTCGGCCTCGTGCACCTGCTCGCGGCGGTGCCCGCGCCAGTGGCCGAGGAAGGTGACGCCGAAGGCCTTGACGAAGCAGGCGGCGGCGAGCGCGCCGGTCAGCGCCAGCAGCGCCGCGCCCATCGGCACGAGCAGCTTCATCAGCGGCACCGGCAGCGAGGGCGAGAGCAGGAAGGCCTGGAAGGTCAGCCACTCCGAGACGAAGCCGTTGAACGGCGGCAGCGCGGAGATCGAGATGCAGCCGATCAGGAAGAACACGGCCGTCCAGGGCATGCGGTGGATCAGCCCGCCCATCTCCTCCATGTCGCGCTCGCCGGTGGCGTGGAGCACGGCGCCCGCGCCCATGAAGAGCAGCCCCTTGAAGAGCGCGTGGTTGAGCGTGTGGTAGAGACCCGCCGTGAGCGCCAGCGCCGCGAGCAGCGGCAGGTCGAAGGCGCGGAAGATCAGCGCCAGCCCGATGCCGATGAGGATGATGCCGATGTTCTCGACGGAGTGGTACGCCAGCAGCCGCTTGAGGTCGTGCTGCATCAGCGCGTAGAGCACGCCCAGCACCGCCGAGATCAGCCCGAGCACGAGGATCAGCGCGCCCCACCACCACGGCAGACCGTGCAGCAGGTCGAACGAGACCCGCACGATGCCGTAGATCGCGGTCTTGAGCATGACGCCGCTCATCAGCGCCGAGACGTTCGAGGGCGCGACCGGGTGCGCCTCGGGGAGCCAGACGTGCAGCGGGATGACGCCCGCCTTGGCCGAGAAGCCGAACAGCGACAGCAGGAAGGCGGCGGCCGCCCACTTCGGGGGGAGCGTCGCCTCGCGCATCGCGTCGAAGGAGTAGCCCGCGAACGACGAGAACCCCGTCTTGAGGCCGGCGAGGATCCCGAACGCGAGCAGGATCGCCACGGCGCCGACGTGGGCGACGACGAGGTAGAGGAAGCCGGCGCGCCGGTTCGCCACCTGCTCGTCCTCGAAGATCACGAGGAAGTACGAGGCCAGCGCCATGACCTCCCAGGCGACGAGGAAGAAGAGCGCGTCGTTCGCGAGCACGACCAGCAGCATTCCCGCGATGAAGAGCCCGTAGAAGACGATGAGGCGCGTGACGGTGCGGTGCTCGAGGTAGCCGCGCAGATAGCCGAGCGAGTAGATCGAGACGAAGAGCGAGAGCAGGCCGACGACGACGAGGAAGAAGCCCGCGAGCGGATCGAGACGCACGGAGAACGGCAGGTCCGGCAGCCCCAGCGGCAGGGTCGCGGCGGAGACCGCGCCGCGCGAAACGCAGACGGCGCCGGCCGCCACCGCCAGGAACGACGCCGCGGCGGCCAGCGTGCAGCCGACGGCGATGAGGGCCCGCTGCGCCCCGCGCAGCACGAGCGCCACGGCGGGCAGCAGGAGCAGCAGGATGACGGCCGCGCCCGCGGTCGCCAGCGGCTCAGCTCCAGGATTCAGAGCCGTGAATAACCAGTTTCCCATGCTTGCCGATTGCAAAACGGCGGAACCTTACTCCCCGGTTAAGGCACGTGTCAAGGATGTTCAGAGAATGGGGACAGATCTATTTTTCGCGCAGTCATCGTCGCTCAGCACGTTCCTCCCGGAAAATAGATCTGCCCCCATTTTCGTACCAGCGGGCCAGCCGCTCCGGCGAGACTCCCGCGGCGTAGGCGGCGGTGATCAGCGCGTTGCGGGCGGAGGTGCGCCACGGACCACGCGCGTGCCAGCGGCGGGCGGAGGTGACGGCCTGCTGCGGCAGGATGATCATTCTCCCCCGCCGCCGCAGCCGCCGGACCAGCTCCCAGTCCTCCATGAGGACCTGGCGCGGGAAACCGCCTGCCGCCACGAAGTCCGCGCGGCGCATGAAGAGGGCTTGATCGCCGAAGACAATCCCGAGCCGGCGCCCGCGCCAGTTCGCGCACCGCTCGATCGCGCGCAGCGAAGGGCGCGGGGAATCGGTGGCGAAGCCGAACGCGCCGATGGCGACGCCCGGCTCGCTCACGGCGCCGCGCACCGCGTCCTCCCACCCGGCCGGGAGCTGCGTGTCGGCGTGCAGGAACAGGAGGATGTCGCCGCAGGCGACGGCCGCCCCCGCGTTCATCTGGACGGCCCTGCCCCGCCCGCACCGCACGACGCGGGCGCCACCTGCCGCCGCGACGCGCACGGTATCGTCCGCGCTCCCGCCGTCGACGACGAGGACCTCGACTCCGGGCGCGGCCCGAAGGCCGCCGACGAGGTCGCCGATCCGGCCGGCTTCCTCCAGGGCCGGCACGATGACGGAAACCACGGGAACCGCGAGGTCGTCCCGGCAGGCCCGCTCCCAGTGCCCGAGGTCCGCGGGCCGGTCCACGTCGGCCAGGGCTCGCAGCAGCGCCACGGAGAGCCCCGCCCCCTCGGCAGCCGCGAGGCTCGCGTCGAGCACCCGGTCCCCGCCCCACGGAATGTCCCCGAACAACTCCGCCGCGGCGCGCCGCCCGGTGGACCGCAAGCCGACAAGCCAGTAGCCGCCGTCGTGGGCGGGGCCGAAGACGACGTCCGCGCCCGCCAGCGCCCGAAAGGCGTCTCCCACGTCCCCCGCTCCCAACTCCGGGCAGTCGGACCCGACGGCCACCACGGCCTCGGCGCCGCCGCCGAACCCGGACTCGAACGCGGCCAACAGGCGCGCCCCAAGATCGCCCCGCCCCTGCGGCGTCACCTGCGCCCGCTCGCCCAGCCATCCGCGCACATCGCCCGAGGATCCGCCTTCGTGCCGGACCTCGACCGTCCATGGCGCGTCCGCTGGCGCTATCCGCCGAAGCGTCCGCTCCGTCATGGCGCGCTGCAGGTCGGCTGCGGCGTCGACACCCAGGACCGATATCAGGCGAGTCTTCGCCAGTCCTGGCTGTGGATAACGAGTGAAGATGATGAGGCGATTCAAATCCCCGGCGCGGAATGCCGGTGTTTGACTTTCCTTTTTTTCCACAGACAATGAATCAGTGACGATCAGCTACTGCATCAAGGTGACGAATAAAGCTGTTTCGCTTGCACTTTTCATATGATGTCACGTCACTTCTCATGCACAACCTCATGTCCTCCGAACTCGTGACGAAGGGCGGCGACGAGCTTCGCAGAGAAGGAATCATCCTGGCGGGAACGCTGTCGCTGCATGAGGGCCGTCTGGATGCCGGGAACGGGCACGCCCTGCTCGATGGCCTCAAGAGCGGCCCATCGCCCCTCTCCGGTGTCCGCCACATACCCCTTGATGCCGCCCAGCCCCGGGTCTCTCTCCAGCGCGTCCGCCGCGAGTTCGAGGAGCCACGACCGGACGACGCTCCCCTTTCCCCACAGGCGCGCCACCTTTCCCGCGTCGATGTTGAAATCCCTCCGGGCAGCCAGCAGTTCGAAACCCTCCCCGTACGCCTCCATCAATGCGTACTCGACGGCGTTGTGGATCATCTTGGTATAATGACCTGATCCGCTTGGTCCTACGTGCAGATAGCCGCCTTCTTGAGCAAGGATTCTGAAGATCCGCTCCACTGTTGAAACCGGCTGTGGATTTCCTCCAACCATGAGGCAGAATCCTTCCCGCTCGCCGTAGATCCCCCCGCTGGTCCCACAGTCCAGGAATCCGATGCCCCGGCCGCTCGCGGCTGCGGCCCGCCGCATCGAGTCCTTGAAGTGCGAGTTCCCGCCGTCGACGAGGACGTCCCCAGGCGCCAGGTGGCTCGTGAGGCCTCCGACGACCGCCTCGGTTGCGTCCCCGGCCGGAACCATCACCCAGATGACCCGCGGCGCCGCCAGCGACGCCGCCAAATCAGCGAGGCTGGCGACGGCCTCGATGCCGCCCTGCCGCAGCGATGCCGCGGCGTGTGGCGCGGGGTCGAAGCCCACCACGGGCACTCCCGCGGCGGCAACCCGCCTCGCAATCTGCATCCCCATCCGGCC
>DATDCY010000059.1 GCA_036524115.1 bacterium
TGCTGCTCATGATCCGTCCCTCCGTGTTGAAGACGCCGGGCGGCCGCCCGGCCCCACGGAAACTAAGCTAGGTCCTCGACGAGGTTCGCGCCACATCCGGCGCGGCGGCGGTCGTCGCCGGAAAGTCCGGCGGACCGGGCATCTGGGCGCACTCGTGGAAGATGCGCAGCCGGCAGACGCGGCAGCGCTCGGGGTCCAGGCGCGGGACGATCTTCCCGAGCGCCTCGACCTTCGAGCCGAAGACGTTCTCCTCGCCGACGCTGGCGATGCAGCCGGCGCGGTGGAGGATTCCGCGGGCCTCGCCGTGGAGCGAACAGAGGTAGAGCACCCGCCCGTTCACGCGCAGGCGCCGCGCCTCCTGGTTGAGCATCTCGCACCCGGCCAGGTCGATGAAGTTGATGCCGCTGCCGACGACGAGGATGTGGGCCTGCTCCGGGCTGTCGCGGGCGATCGCCTGCAGCCGCTCCGCGACGTGATCGACCGCGCCGAAGAAGATGGAGCCGTCGATCCTCACGATCTTGAGCTGCGGGCACTCCGGCAGCGGTTTCGTGGCGACGTTGACGAGGCTGCGCCGGCCGCTGTCGGGGTCCGGCACCATGGTCACGAACGTCGGGTGGGCCGTGCGGTTGAGGTAGAGCACGAGCGAGAGGATCACGCCGACGTAGATCGCGAACTCCAGCTGCACGAAGAGCGTCGACAGGAAGGTCACGACGAGGACGGCGGTTTCCGCGTGGCTCACGCGCAGGATGTGGCCGATGTGGCGGGTGTTGACGAGCTTGGCCGCCACGAGGATCAGCACGCCCGCCATCGCCGGGTCGGGGAGATAGGCCGTCAGCGGCGCCACCAGCAGCAGGATGGCGGCCAGCAGGAACGCGGCGAAGACGGCGGCCAGCGGCGTCTTCGCCCCCGCCTCGTAGTTGACGCCTGTGCGCGTGAAGGACCCCGAGGAGGCATAGCTCGAGAAGAAACTCCCCGCGAGGTTGGAGAGCCCCTGCCCGACGAACTCCCGGTTGCTGTCGATGCGCTGGTGCGAGCGCGCGCCGATCGAGCGCGCGATCGAGACCGCCTCGGTCAGCCCGAGCAGCGCGACGGCGAGCGCCCCCGGGGCGAGCTGGCGGAGGGTGTGCACGGAGAGGTCCGGGTGCGACAGCGGCGGCAGCTGTCCGGGCAGCGCCCCGACGAACTGCACGCCGTGCGCCGTGCCGTCGGTCGCCGCCGCGAGGAGGCTGCCGGCGACCAGCGCGATGAGCATCCCCGGCCACCGCGGCAGCAGGAGATTCAAGACGAGGGCGATGGCCAGGGTCGCGGCGGCGATTGCCGCGACGTGCCCGTTGGTCTCCGGCAGGTGGCGCAGGATCTCGGCCCAGGTGTGCAGGAACGAGTCGCCGCGGGTGATCGTCAGGCCGAGGAAGTGACGCAGCTGGCTGGTGCCGATCAGGATCGCCGCGCCCGCCGTGAAGCCGACGATCACCGAATGCGAGACGAAGTTCGTGAGGGCGCCGAGGCGCGCGAGACCGAGCGCGAGCTGGAAGAGACCGGCGAGGAAGGTGAGCGTCAGGACGAGCTGAATGTAGTCGGCCGAACCGCGGGCCGCCAGCGGGCTCACGGTGGTGAGGACCACGATCGAGATCGCGGTGGTCGGGCCGGAGATCAGGTGGCGCGAGGAGCCGAAGAGGGCGGCGACGATCGCCGGCACGATCGCGGAGTAGAGGCCGTACTCGGGGGGGAGCCCGGCGATGATCGCGAACGCCACGCCCTGGGGCAGCACGATCACGGCGCCGGTGAGGCCGGCGATGAGGTCGGCGCGCACACTCCGGGGGGTGACGCTCCCGATCCACGACAGGAACGGCAGCGCCCGCGTCAGGAAAGACGGCGGCCCGGGGGGCGCGCCGGAATCGTCGCGCTCCGCCACGGGCCGAGTCTAACAGGATTTCAGCGCTGCGGCTCCGGTTCCTCGGCGGGTGCCACGACCGCGCACGATTCCCCGTCCGCGCATTCTGCCTGGGCGCCGCGCCGCTGGAGCAGGGCCGCGTCGAAGTAGAGCAGCGGCACCGCGACCAGCGTCAGGACCGTCGAGGCGACGGCGCCGAACATCATCGAGATCGCCAGGCCCTGGAAGATCGGGTCGAAGAGCATCACGAGCGAGGCGACGACGACGGCCGCCGCGGTCAGCGCGATCGGCCGGAAGCGCACCGCCCCGGCCTCGATCACCGCCTCGGCCAGCTCGCCGGTCTCCCGCGCCCGGACTTGAGCGAAGTCGACGAGCAGGATGGAGTTGCGCACGACGATCCCCGCCAGCGCGATGAAGCCGATCATCGACGTCGCCGTGAAGAACGCGCCGAAGGCCCAGTGCCCGGGGAGGATGCCGACGAGCGTCAGCGGGATCGGCGCCATGATCACCAGCGGCACCAGGAAGCTGCGGAACCAGGCCACGACGAGGATGTAGATCAGCACGAGCACCGCCGCGAAGGCGAGGCCCATGTCGCGGAAGACCTCGTAGGTGATGTGCCACTCGCCGTCCCACTTCATCGCGTAGCGGTCGGCGCGGTCGGGCTGGACCGCCGAGAACTGCGCCAGTTCGTAGCCCTCGGGCAGGCGCAGGGCCGCGATGCGCTTCTTCATCGCGAGGATCGCGTAGACCGGGCTCTCGGCGATGCCGGCCACGTCCCCGATGACGTAGGTCACCGGCCGCAGGTTCTTGTGGTAGATCGTCTTCTCGGCGATGCCGCGGCGCACCTGCGCCAGCTCCGCCAGCGGGACCTGCACGCCGGCGGGGGAGGGCACGGTCACGCCGGCCAGCGTCTCGACGCCGGTGCGCGCCTCGCGCGGCAGCCGGACCACCAGTTCCACCGGCTCCTTCTCGCGCGGCAGGTGCACCTGACCGGCGGAGGCGCCGCCGAGCGCCACGGCCAGGGCCTGCGAGACCTGTTCGGTCGGGATGCCGTTGAGCGCGGCCTTGGCCCGGTCGACCGCGAGGGTGACCTTCTCCTGGTCGTCCTCGACGTACCAGTCGACGTCCACGACGCCGGGCGTCGTCTCGAAGATGCGGCGGACGTCGGCGGCGACCGTCGCGCGCCGGCCCTGGTCCGGCCCGTAGACCTCCGCGACGAGCGTCGAGAGCACCGGCGGCCCCGGCGGGATCTCGGCGACCTTGACCCGTCCGCCGTGTCGCGCGCCGATCGCGGCGACCGCCGGGCGGATGCGCTTGGCGATCTCGTGGCTCTGCGCCGAGCGCTCGCCCTTGGGCGCGAGGTTCACCTGCAGGTCGGCCTCGTTCGGCGCCGAGCGCAGGAAGTAGTGGCGCACCAGCCCGTTGAAGTTGTAGGGGGACGCAGCGCCCGCGTAGAGCTGCCAGTCGGCGACCTCGGGGACGGTCCGCAGATAGCGGCCGATCTCGACGCCCGCCTGCGTCGTCTGCTCGAGGGGCGTGCCCTCGGGCATGTCGATGACGATCTGCAGCTCGCTCTTGTTGTCGAAGGGCAGCATCTTGACCGTCACCTTCTTCAGCGGGATCAGCGCGACGGCGCCGGCCAGCAGCAGGACGACGCCGCCGAGCGCACCGAGGCGGCGCGCGCGGCTGCGCAGGAACGGGCGCAGCGCCCCGCCGTAGAGCCGCTCGAGCCCCGAGACCTGCGCCTCCTCGTGCCCGCCGCCGCCGTGCACCCGGCGCAGCACCTGGTACGCCAGCCAGGGGCTGACGATGAACGCCACGAGCAGCGAGAAGACCATCGCCGCCGAGGCGCCGACCGGGATCGGGCGCATGTAGGGCCCCATCAGGCCGCGGACGAACGCCAGCGGCAGCAGCGCTGCGATGACGGTGAAGGTCGCGAGGATCGTCGGGTTGCCGACCTCGTCCACGGCGAGGACCGCCGCGAGCTTGGAGCGCGAGCCGCCGCCTCTCGCCGCGAAGTGCCGGTGGATGTTCTCGACGACGACGATCGCGTCGTCGACGAGGATGCCGATCGAGAAGATCAGGGCGAACAGCGTGACGCGGTTGAGCGTGTAGCCGTAGAGGTAGTTCACGAGCAGCGTCAGCGCCAGCGTCACCGGCACGGCGACCGCCACGACGACCGCCTCGCGCCAGCCGAGCGCCAGCGCGACGAGCAGGATGACGGAGACGGTCGCGATGAGCATGTGCTTGAGCAGTTCGTCGGACTTCTCCTGCGCCGTCTCGCCGTAGTCGCGCGTCACGGTCATCTGCACGTCGGCGGGAATCACCGTCCCCCGCAGCTCCTCGAGGCGCGCGCGGGCCGCGCGGGTCACGAGGCTGGCGTTGGTGCCGCGCTTCTTGGCGACGGCGACGGTCACGGCTGCGTACTCGCGGCCGCGGTCGGCGCCGGCGGCGATGCCCCGCGATCCCGCGGCGGGCCCGAGGCCGAAGAGCACGTAGGTCGACGGCTCGGCGGGGCCGTCCTCGACCCGCGCCACGTCGCGCAGGTAGACCGGGCGGCCGCCGGCGACTCCGGCGACGATGTTCCCGACTTCCTCGGCGCTGCCGAGCAGGCCGCCGGTCTCGACGAGCACCTCCTTCCCGCCCCGGGTCACCGTGCCCGAGGGGAGCAGCACATTGGCGCGCCGCAGCGCATCGAGCACCTGCAGCGGCGAGAGCCCGCTGCCGCGCAGCCGGGGCGGATCGAGCACGACGCGCACCTGGCGGCGCTCGCCGCCGATGAGCGTGGTCTCCGAGACGTTGTCGATCCGGTTGAGGTCCTCGACGACCTCCGCGCCGATGCGGCGCAGCTGCCCGCCGTCGAGGCGATCGGACCAGAGCGTCGCGGCGAAGACCGGGACGTCGTCGATCGAGCGCGGCTTGATCAGGGGCTGCGCGACGCCCGCCGGGATCAGGTCGGCGTTGGACATCAGCTTGTTGTAGAGCTTGACGATGCTGTCTTCGGCGTTCTGTCCGACGCGGAAACGCACGATCGCCATTGCCATGCCCGGCCTGGTGATCGAGTAGACGTACTCCACGCCGTCGATCTCCCAGAGCTTGCGCTCCATCGGGTTCGTGACGCGCTCCTCGACCTCCCGCGCGGTGGCCCCGGGGTAGGCGACGAAGACGTCCATCATCGGGACGACGATCTGCGGTTCCTCCTCGCGCGGGGTGACGAACACGGCGATCGCCCCGAGCAGCAACGACGCCAGCACGATGACCGGCGTGAGCTTCGAGGTCAGGAAGGCGCGGGCGATGCGCCCGGAGATGCCTACCGACTGCATCAGCGGCCCTCCTCCGCGAGCTGGACGCCGTCCGCGGCGCGCTCTGCGCCCTCGACCACGATGCGCTCACCGGCGGCGAGGCCCGAGAGGATCTCGCGCCGGCCCGCCCCGGCCGCCGGGCCCGACTGGACGATGCGGAAGCCGAGGCTGCCGTTGCCCGCGACGTAGACGCCGTCGAGCTGGCCGCGGTGGACCACGGCGCTCTCCGGCACGACGATCGCGGTGCGTGTGCCGAGCGCCACGCGGACGCGGGCGTACTGGCCGGAGCCGAAGCGCGGGTCGGCCGGGAGACTGGCGCGGACCAGGAACGTCCGCGAGACCGGGTCGGCGGCCGGGACGACCTCGGTCACCGGGACAGTCCCTGCATAGCCCGCGGCGTCGACCCCGACAGCAAGGGGCGTCCCCTTGCCGATCGTGCCCGAGAGCGAGCCGTCGACCGGCAGCTCGAGGCGGTAGCGCCCCTCGGCCTCGATAGCCAGCAGCGGCTGGCCCGGGGCGGCCATCGAGCCGGGGTCGATCCGCTTCGCGGTGACCCTGCCGGAGACCGGGGCGGTGATCACGGTGAACGCCAGCCACGTCCTGGCCTCCTCCCCGGCGCTCGCGGCCTGGGCGACGGCGCCCTCGGCCTGCGCGATCGCCGCCTCGGCCTGGGCCACCGCCGCGCGCGCCACGCTCTCCTGCGCCGCGACCTGTTCGTACTCCTGGCGGGACACGGCGCGGCTCTGGAGCAGCGCCTGGTAGCGTGCGTGCGTCGCGGCCGCGAGCCCGAGCTGTGCCTGTGCCTGGGCGCGCGCCGCCTCGGCCTGCTGCCGACCCGCCTCGGCCTGCCGCCGCGCACTCTCGGCCTGCTGCACCTTTGCCTGCAGTTCGCGGTCGTCGAGCACCACCAGGGTCTGTCCCCTGGAGACGCGGTCGCCCTCGTCCACGGAGACCGAGACGACCTGGGCCATCACGCGCGCCGCGACCTGGCTCACCGCCGACGACTGGACGCTGCCGGCCAGCTCCCTGACGACATCGAGCTCCTCGGCCGCGACGGGCGCCGTGCGCAGCCCGGCGACCTTGACCGGCGCCTGGGGCGCTTTGGCTCCCTCGTCCCGCTTCCCGCCGCAGCCGGCAAGCAACACCACGCAGGCCGCGCCCACCGCAGCGGCCGACCGGATCCTGGCGTTCATCGGATTTCTCCCTCCCTTCATGGCGTTCATCCCCCGATCTTCTCGAGCAGCAGGCCCGATGCGAAGTGCAGCTGGGCCACGGCGGTCGCGAGGTCGACCGTCGTGCGCGTCCTCTCGGAGCGCGCCCGGTTCAGGGCGGCCTGCGCGTCGAGCAGTGCGACCATCGTCGCCAGGCCGTTCTCGTAGCGCACCCGCACGAGGCGTTGCCCCTCCCCGGCCGAAGCCAGGGCTTCCTCGGCGATCCTGAGGCTCTGGCGGGCCTCGTCCAGCCGCAGCCACGCCTCCTGCACCCGGAAGCGGGCCTCCTTTGCCATGCCGGCGCGCTGGGATTCGGCGCGCGCCAGCTCGCCCGCGGCCTGCCGCTCCGCGGCGGCGCTGTGCCAGCCGGCGGAGAGCTTCCAGGTGACGGCGACTCCCGCGCTGTAGCTCGTGCCGGAAGTGCCGAGCGGCAGGTCCGGATCGTTGGCCTGGAGCGAGCCGAAGAGGCCGACCTCGGGGAGCCGCTCCGCCTTGGCAAGACGCACCGCGCGCCTGGCGTTCCCCACCCGCTCGTCCATTGCGCGCAGGTCGGCGCGGGCGGCGACCCGCTCGAGCAGCGTCGCCAGCTCCGGAACCTCCACCGTGAGGTCGTTCGCGCCCGGGATCACCGCGTCCTCGCGGCCCAGCGCCAGGCCGAGCCCCCGCCGGGCGATCTCCACGTTGTTCTGCACGGTCAGCCGCGCCCGCCTCGCCTCGCTCAGCGCGACGCTGGCACGCAGACGGTCCGAGGCCAGTCCGACCCCGGCGTCCTCGGCCACCGTCGCGAGGCGGACGTGCTCCGCGGCGTCCTCCTCCGCTTTGGCCGCGGCCTCGCCGTAGGCCTCCGCGGCCTTCGCGCCGAGCCACGCCTGCAGTGCGGCGTGCGCGGTCTCCTCGCGCGTGCGGGCCACGTCGAACCCGACCGCCGTCGCCTCCCCGCGCGCCAGGGCAATGCCGAGTGTCGCCCGCGGCGCGTAGAGGGGCTGGGCCACGGTGAGGCTCGTCTGGAAGTCGCTGATCGCCGCCGGGCCGTTGAACGAGCCCGGGGCGCCCTGCAGGTCGGCGGCGGCAAAGCGCCCCTGGTTGATCTTCGTCGAGAAGTCGTACGCCGGGTTGTCCGTGCGCAGGAAGCGCTCCTCGATCGAGACGCCCGGCAGCAGGAAGCTGCGCGCGGCGTCGACCGCCCCGGCGGCCGCGGCCTGTCGGCCCTGCTCCGCCTTCAGCAGATCGTTGCCGCGGAGCGCCTCCGCGATCGACTCGCGCAGTGTCAGCTCCTCGCCCGCGGCGGCCCGGCCGGGGGCCACCCCGAGCGCCGCCGCCAGCGCCGCCGCCAGCAGCGCGGGCACCCGTCTCGCTTCGCTCTTCATATCTTCGACTCCCCCTTGCGTGCGCGAAACCGCGCCAGCGCGGTGCGGTCGCAGGTCTTGTTCTCGCCGCGGAACTCCAGGCAGTCGCGCAGGCGCTCGCGGTCCCGCTCCATGGCCGGTTCCCCCGCCAGTGCGGTCGTCACCAGGTTCACGATTCCGCGCTTGCCCCCGCGGCGCCCCTCCTCGGTGATCGCGTAGCGCATGCGCTTGCCCTCGCGCCGCGCGTCCACCAGGCCGGCAGACCGCAGAACCCCGAGGTGGCTCGAGACCAGGGACTGGGAGAGGCCGAGGACGCCCATGAGCTCGAAGACGCAGAGCTCCCGCTCGCGCAGGAGCATGAGGATCCGCAGCCGGTTTTCGTCGCCGAGCGCCTTGAGGCACTGCACCATCGTGTTCATCGTTCTCTCCCTCCTCCCCGCCGCCGATACATATCAACAACAATTGATATGAGTCCCGGACCCCCGAATCGATTCACAGCGGCGTCGGGGCGGCGTCTGTTTCGCGCCTGTTCACAAATGAAACACGTCGATCACTCGGCGCTTCGACAGAAGCTTTTAGTTTCCATGAGTTGCGTACTGGCACGCCTATTGAAATGTCACGGTGCAGGAACCAACGGGAAAGGAAGGGCGGCGATGATCCTCTTCGCGACAAAGGCCGGAACCGACAGCCTCGCGGGCTTCCCCTATGCGCTCGAGCTGGCCCGCAGCCTGCGGACGGGCCTTGCGGTCCTGATCATCCGCGCGAGCCGGCTGACCGGCGCGCTCGAGGAGGCGATGATGGCCGCGGCGTTCGCCGAGGCCGGGGACATCGCCTCGGCGCGCGAGATCCTGCAGTCCGAGGAGCTGGACATCGAGGCCGCCCACGGCGTGCAGCTCGCGGCGGCCAAGCGCCAGTGCGGCGAGGCCGGCGTCGACTTCGCGGCCTACGCCGCCGCCGGCGACGACGTCGAGTCGATCCGCGACACGCTCAAGCTTCGCCCCGGCATCGAGATGGTTCTCCTGAGCCCCTCCCTCGGGGCGCCGCGCTCCGGGGGCTACCTCAAGCGGATTCTCACGCGGATCACGAAGCCCGTGGTCGCGATCTCCCAACAGGCGCGGGCGAACGCCTGAGCCGCAACCGAAAGGAAGGAGCACCCATGACGCTGTTCGAGAAGTTCCAGACCCTCATGACCGCCGCCGCCTTCGCCGAGGAGAACGAGCACGGCGCCGCCCGGCAGATCGCCCTCGAGGCGCTGGCGAAGCAGCCGGCAGGGCGCGAGACCCGCACGACGATCACCGGCACGCTCGCCGTCGAGCCCGGCAAGTAGGCCGCAGGAAAGAGGGAGCGAAAACCATGGCTGCGGAACACGGCAAGAGACCCTACCTGAAGACCGTCCTCTACGGGGCGGTCTCCCTCGGGCTGTACGCGCTCCTGCTCGCGCGGCAGGACGTGATCAACGAGAACTTCGCCAAGGGCGGGATGATCGCGATCCTGCCGATCGCGCTGGCGTTCCTCTTCTCGTTCGTCCACGGCAACTTCACCGGCTGTTTCTGGTCGAGCTGCGGCGTGGAGGCCTCGAAGAAGTTCAAGGAGGTGAAGTAGCCATGCACGACGCGGTTGCGGCAGCGGCGAACTTCATCCACCTTGACTCCGCCAACATCATCTACCTCTTCCTCGTCGGCTTCGTCGGCGGCCTCGTGAGCGGCTTCATCGGCTCCGGCGGCGCCTTCGTGCTGACCCCCGGCATGATGAGCCTCGGCGTCCCCGGCCTCGTTGCGGTGGCGAGCAACATGTGCCACAAGTTCCCGAAGGCGCTCGTCGGGGCCCTCAAGCGCGCCAAGTACGGCCAGGTCGACGTGAAGCTCGGCATCGTGCTCGGCATCTCGGCCGAGGCCGGCGTGCTGTACGGCGCGGGCGTCCAGGAGAAGATCAAGGCCGCCTATGGCGACGCCGGCTCGAACCTCTACGTGAGCGTCGCGTTCGTCCTCATCCTCGCGGTCGTCGGCGGCTTCGTCCTCTACGACGCCCTCAAGACCAAGCGCGCCGGGACGCAGCACGAGGAGGAGCAGGTCACGAAACTCGCCCGCTGGGTCCAGTCCATCAATATCCCGGGCACGATGGTGTACTTCAAGAGCATGAACGCGCGCGTCTCGGTGCTCTTCACGATCCCCCTCGGGTTCGCCACCGGCCTGCTCGCGGCCACGATTGCGGTCGGCGGCTTCATCGGCGTCCCCTCGATGATCTACGTCATGGGCGTCCCGAGCATCATGGCCTCGGCGACCGAGCTGGTGATCGCCTTCGTCATGGGCCTCGGGGGCTCCTTCAAGTACGCGATGCACGGCCTCGTCGACATCCGCCTGGCGCTGATCATCCTCGCCGGCTCGCTCTTCGGCATCCAGCTCGGCGCGATGGGCACGACGTATGTCAAGCCCTACATGATCAAGATCGTCATGGGCTCGATCATGGTCATCGTGCTCTTCTCGCGGGCGCTCATGGTCCCGGTGTACATGGCGCAGCTGAAGATGATCCCCGCCATCGACAAGGGCACCGCGAAGCTGCTCTCGAGCACGAGCTTCGGCATCATGATCTTCGCCCTCGCCCTGGGCGCTTTCATCATCCTCAAGGCGATGTGGGAAGGTCGTCGCGCCGAGCGGGAGCAGGCGGTGCGCGTCCCGGCAGTGATCGAGAGCAAAATCTAGGTTCGACAGGCGGCGGTAGAGAGCGGATACTGCCGCCATGGCGCGCTACCAGAAGCTCCTCGTCGCCTACGACGGCTCGGCCTCCGGCGAGAACGCCCTGCGCCAGGCGCTGCGGCTGGCGCGCGAGGAGAAGTGCTGGGTCCGCGTCGTGACGGTGGTCCCGCCCTTCGAGGGGGAGCTGGAGTTGACCGGGGTGGGGGACGTCCACGAGGCGATCCTTCGCCCCGGCCGCGCCTTGGTCGCGCGCGCCGAGGCGATCGCCGCGGCGGGCGGGGCGCTCATCAAGGCCTCCCTCGAGCAGGGCGAGGCCTCGCAGCGCATCGTGGCCGTCGCCGCGTCCGAGCGCTGCGGCCTGATCGTCATGGGGCGGCGCGGCACGACCCGGCTCGAGCGCATGCTGGTCGGCAGCGTCACCGCGCGGGTCATCGGCCACAGCCCCGTGGACGTGCTCGTGGTCCCGCGGGAGGCGGCCATCGGCTGGAAGACCGTGCTCATCGCGACGGACGGCTCCCGCTTCAGTCTGGCGGCGGCCGCGAAGGCGGTGGACTTCGCCTCTTCCTACGGCGGGCGGGTCGTGGCGCTCTCGGTGGTGGATCTGCCCGAGGAAGTCTACGCCGTCGCGCCCGAGGCGGCCGAGAAATTCGTCGAGAAGGCGCGGGGCTACGTGGCGGCGGTCGCGGATCTGGCGGCCGGCGCCGGCGTCCGCAGCTCGACGGCGGTCAGGGAAGGGACATCGGCGGACGTGGTGGTGCGACTCGCGCGGGAGGAGGCGGCGGACGTGATCGTCATGGGCAGCCACGGCCGCACCGGCCTGGCGCGGCTGCTGATGGGCAGCGTGACCGAGAAGGTCATCGGCCACGCCTCCTGTCCGGTGCTGGTCGTCAGGTAGAGGGGAGGAACTCTCCTCCCATCTCAGGGCCTGCGGACGTCGAGTCCGGGGATCTTCCGGAAGTCCTTCTCGTCGAAGGTGTACACGGTCGTCAGGCCGCTATCGATGCCCCAGTGTGCCATGAGCGCATCGGCGAACTTGACGTTTGTTTCTTCGTAGGCCGACAGGGCTTTGCGAAACGAGGCTTCGTTCTCCACCTCGAACTCGGGCGTATTGAGAATTGCCTCCACAATCTCGCGTACTCCGGCACGCGGGTAGCGATAGACGCGCTCCAGGACCCACACGACCTCCAGGAGCGCGACCGGGAGCACGCAAAGCGCGAAGCTCTCTTTTCGGGCCCGCTGAAGCAAAGCAACGCACGCCCGGTGCTGAGCGGCATCATCCGCGACGAGCAGTCGGAGGAGAACGTTGGTGTCAACGAAGGCCTTGCGCACGTTCCTTTGCGACCGCACCGGCCGCGATCTCTCGCATTTCCGCCACGGTCCGGCCTTTGGAAGGCAACGCCCCCAGGAAGTCGTGGATGGTCTTTCCCTTCCGCAGGACCACAGCGTCCTTGGTCTGCTCCAGGAGCAAGGTGTCGCCCTCGTTGATCCGCAGCGCCGTCCGCAGCTTCCGCGGCAGGGTGATCTGGCCCTTGGGCAGAACCTTGATGGTCGTCGTCATGCGCCCCTCCTACACCCGGGTCAATTCCTACTGATCGATAATGTAGGAATTCTGGCTTCGGCTGTCAAGAACTCGACAACCTTCCGCGCCTGTCCTGCGTCAGTGTGTTGCGGGGAGCAGTTCTGCGGCAAGAGGCGTGGACCGGGGAAGCCGGCTGACCTGCATGATGGAAGAGCCGACTACCCGGCCGTCTTCGTCGCCCCGCTCCATGACCGCCTCGTTGTCCGTCTCCCGCATGTAGCCCGGTGCATCGGAGAAGAGGACTTCGAGGAAGTCTCCCTCGGCGTCGAACCAGACTTTCAAGGAAGGGGGCGCAGATCGCGGCGGAAGGCCGCGACCTGCCCCCCCGGGGGAACGGGTCTACTTCTTGGCCTGCGGCGGCTGCGGGACCGACTTCCCGTGACAGTCGACGCAGTCGTTCTGGGCCTGGATACCGTACTTCGAGGCGTTGATCACGCCCGTCGTCTTGTAGGTGCCGTCCTTCCAGGCGTTGAGCAGCTCGACGAGGCGATAGGCCGTGCTCGCGGCCACACGGGCGCAGCGGTCCTTGCGCTCCGCGCTGGACAGCGGCTTGTCGGCCTCCGCCATCCACCTTCCGACCGAAACGTGGCAGAGCGGCGAGTCGGCGACGGTGATCGGGATGTTCGCCGGGTCGATCTTCGGCGTCTTGGGCACGTAGATCGGCATCTTGGCGTCGGAGTACCACTGCATCAGTTCGCTGCCCATCAGCATCCCGGTCTCCGAGCCGGCGATCCGCGGTCCGAGGATGACGTTCGTCACGACGTTGGCGCCGTTGAGCGAGCCGCAGATCGTGCCCCAACCCGAGACGCCGCCCTCCATGAAGACGAAGGCGTCGATCGGGAAGCTCTTGTAGGGCTCGCCCACCTTCTCGCGCAGCTGGCCGAACACGCTGGTGATGACCGCCTCGCCGCAGAAGCCGCGGTACCACTCGTTGTAGGCGATCTCGGCCGCAACGGCGGGGTCGAGCTTCTCATACGGCCAGGGCCACTTCTCCGTCGGGCCGTCCTTGGCGGCCGCCGGCGCCGCGAAGTTCGGCAGCGCGGGCGCGACGGCGGCGAGGCCCGCCGCGGCGGCGGCGACGCCGGTGCCCCGCAGGAATGCGCGTCTCGTGCAATTCGTGTGCTCGTCCATCGCTGTTCTCCTTCCCGTTGGTGTGGGGCGGCCGGATCGCCGCCGGACGACGTCCGGGGCCCCGGGCCCGATTGACCGAGCAGCGCCGGCGTGCGCCGGCGCCGCTAGGAGCGGTATTCCGGGGGGCGATCGAGGCGCGAGGCGTACCCGTCCCGGGGGGCGGCGCCCCCGTCCGGCCCCGGCGGCTGAAGCTCCGGGGCGGGCGGGACGGCGGGACGGTCGGCAAGGAGCAGGGGCGTGTCGAAGATGTCCGCGACAGACGTGTCGTCGGCATCGCCTTCTTCGAGAGTCCCGAAGAGGCGGTTGGTATCCTGCGAGCTGTTGGCGGGAGGGGCGGTCGGGCCGGCGGGCGCAAGGAAGACGGTGAGCAACGCGAGGAGAACGCCTGTCGCGATGGCGCGTATTCCCATGGCCCGACTATGATTGGGTCCGAGTAGCCGTGTCAAGAATTGCCACAACTTTCACGAGCGCCGCTCGTGGACCAGGGCCGGCCGCCAAACCGCGCCGGAAAAGGGGCCGGGCAGCATCCGGTCGGGGGGACGCGGCGGCTGCCCGGCCGAGGGCTCCTAGTGGCCGGCTTTGAGCAGTCCGGAGGCCGCCAGCGTCAGCACGACCACCTCCAGCGCCGCGATCACGCCGTAGATCGTGTCCTTTCTCGCGAAAAGGATCGGGATGACCCGGAGGTAGCAGGCGACGGTCACGCCCGCGAGAAACGCGATGCCGATGAAGTTGACGAAGTCCCCGTAGCCGATCAGGCTGATCCAGCCCCAGCCGGTCGGGACCTTGAACTTCTCGAGGTAGCCCTCGGACCCTTGGTGCTCGGTGGCCTTCTCCGGGGCCCTGGCTTCGGCCGCGGGCCCTGCCGCCGCGCCCTTCGCAGCCTCCGCCCCATGGCCGGCCTTCCCGGCATCCGCGCCGTGGGCCGCCGCCGTCCCGTGCAGCCGCAGCTTCCAGGCGCCGGATGTCAGGGCCTCCACCGGAACGTACGGCTTCATGACGCCGGCAAGGTAGAGCCCGAAGGTCACCACCAGCGCCAGCAATCCGATCTTCATCCCCCAGTCGAGGAGCCAGGCGTACGCCCGCTGCTCCTCGGTCGCCTTGATCTTGCTCTCCATGGTCTCTTTCCTCTCGTCGTGAAGCGGCCGCGCCGCGGCTACCTGAACAGCCCGTAGGCCTGAAGGCCCTTGTAGAGCGCCTGCCCGCCGGCGAACGTCAGCAGGCCGATGACCATCCAGCGGATCATCGCCGGCTTGACCTTGGTCAGCAGCTGCACGCCGACGACCGACCCGAGCATGACGCCGATGATCGACGGCACGACCATGAGCGGCAGCACCGCGCCGTTGTTGACGTAGATCCAGGCCGCCGAGGTGTCGGTGATCGAGAGCAGGAACTTGCTGGTCGCGACCGAGATCTTCAGCGGCGCGCCCATCATCAGGTTGAGCACCGGCACGTTCGCCCAGCCCGCGCCGAGGCCGAACATGCCGGCGAGGAAGCCGATGAGGATGAAGGTCACGAGCCCCTGGGGCGTGCGGTGGATCTTCCAGTCGACGCTCTTGCCCGTGGAGGCCTCGTGGTAGATGCCGTTGATGCGCAGCGCCGTGGAGAGGGCGTCGGCCTGCGGCACGTTGGGGAACTCGGACTTCTTGGCCATGAACATGATGGCGACGATGCCGAGGATCGTCGCGCCGAGCGCCGTCTGCACGACCTTGGTCGGCAGCGCCAGGCCCATCATCGCGCCGAAGATCGAGCTGGTCGAGGCGATGAGCGCGACCGGCATCGCCAGCCGCAGGTCGGCCATCCCCTTGCGCAGCAGGCCGGGTCCGGCCGCGAGCGCCCCGGCGAGCGCGACCAGCAGCCCCGCGCCGCGGACGAAGTCCAGGCTGAAGGGGAAGAAGCCGCCGACGATGGGCACGAAGAGCACGCCGCCGCCGACGCCGCCGAGCACCGCGACGATGCCGAGCACGAAGCAGACGAGGAAGAGCGAGAGCGGCCAGACCTGCCAGGGCATGCTCGAGGACGTGCCGACGGCCGCCGCGGCCGCCTCGCCCCCGGAGGCCATGAGGCGCCCGGCGCCGAGCGCGGCCGCCGCCAGCAGGATACAGATCAGGAGCACCAATTTGAGCCGTCCACCGTTCATCGCCGCCACCCCTACTCTTCCTTCTTGAGGATCTTCTGCGCGTCCTCGGGGTCGCCGCCCTCGGCGAACGCGATCGCGGACATGAAGCGCTCGACCTTCTCGGTGAAGGCCTCCTTGATCTTGCGCACCAGCAGGTCGATCTCCGCGGGCTTGCGCAGGAAGTCGAAGCCGCCGAGCTTGCGCGCCTCGACCTCGTCGGCATCGGTCCCGTGCCCCGTGAGGATGATGACCTGGATCTTCGGGCGCGTCCGCTTGATCTCGCGCAGCACCTCGATCCCGTGCAGCCCCGGCATCTTCAGGTCGAGCACGATGACGTCCGGCTCGAGCTTGCTGATGTAGGTCAGCGCCTGCGTGCCGTCGAAGACCGAGTCCACCTTCAGCTCGCGCAGCCGCAGCCGCTCGGCGAGGGTGGTGACGAACTCCACCTCGTCGTCGACGAGCAGCACCCTGATCTCCTTCTTTCCGAACATGCTCTCTCTCCCTCCCGGCCTCGCGGCCCGGTCCTGTTGCCAGCCCGCCCTACGGCGCCGTCGCCAGCGCGATCGTCGCCCCGTCCCTGTCCATCTGCAGCTCTCCGCCGAGCCGGCGCGCCAGCTCGAGGTCGACCTCCCGGTCCGCGGCCGCCGCGGCCGCCCCGCCCCCGCCGGCGAGGGACAGCCGCACCGCGATGCGCCCCCCCGACGGCCCCACGCCCACGCGCAGCGTCCCCCCCGCTTCCGCCCCGTCGGCGCAG
>DATDCY010000060.1 GCA_036524115.1 bacterium
CAGCTCAGCGCGACCCCGGCGAGGACCGCCGGCCCGAGTCCCGGCAGGTAGGTGTAGCGGTCGGCTGTCGCCTGCCGGCCGACCTGCACGATGCCGAGGACGGGGGCGAGCGTGAGCAGGTACCAGCCCCAGGTGGCGGGCCAGACGCAGCGGCCCCGGCGCGCGGCGACGAGCGCGTGCGCGGTCAGGCCGAGCGTGAGCGCGGCGGGCAGCAGCGTCCCGGCCGAGAGCCGGAGCAGCCCCTCGGTGTGGGGGTAGAAGGGGACCAGCCGCACGGGCAGCAGCATCCTCCAGAGATAGACGCCCGGGGCCTTCGCGGCGGCGATCGCCCGCGCGGCGGCGGGGATGTCCGCCAGCGTCACCGCCGCCCCGCCGCCGCGCTGCGCGGCGAGCGTCAGCACACCCGCGGCGAGGCCGAGCAGGAGAAACGGCAACTTCTCGACGGCGGCGGCCAGGAAGGGGCGCAGGCCGCGCGCCCTGCGGAAGAGCAGCCAGTCCAGCAGCAGCAGCACGGCGGGCAGGCTCACGGCCATGGGCTTGCTCATCAGCGCCAGGGCGTAGAGACCGAGCGCGGCCAGGTAGCGCGGGTCGCGCAGCGCCGGCGCCGCGCGGCCGGCCCGGCCCGCGGCAACGTACGCGGTGTAGGCGAGCAGGGCCAGCAGGAAGAAGAGCGCGCAGAGCAGGTCTTTGCGTTCCGAGACCCAGGCCACGGACTCGACCCGCAGCGGGTGCAACCCGAAGAGCAGCCCGGCGCACACGGCCGCCGGCAGCGCCGGGACCGCGCCGGCCGCCCGCGCCGGCGCGCCGGCCTCGCCAGCCGCACAGAAGCCGGCGAGACGCACGACCAGGACGACCACGAGGAAGGCGTTTGCCGCGTGGAACAACAGGCTCGTCAGGTGGTGGCCGGCCGGGTTCAGGCCCCAGATGGCGACGTCCGCGGCGTGCGAGAGCCACGTCACGGGGTGCCAGTTGGCGGCGTGGAAGCCGAGGAACGCGTGGCGCAGGAGGGTCGCGTCGAAGCGGCGGACAAACGGGTTGTTGTAGACGTAGATGTCGTCGTCCCAGTCGACGAACGCGCTGCCGAGCGTGGGGAGATAAACCAGGAGGGAGGCCAGCGCGACCAGAGACGCCGCAAGCAGCGTGCGCCGGCCGCCGCGGAGGCCGTCCGGCCGGCGTCCCCGGGTTTCCTCTGTAGGCGTGCTCACCTTGTCGTGCGGGGACGCCGCGCACGCGTCCGGATCCGCCCGGCGAATCTACAGGGGCGGCGCGCGGCCTGTCAACGCGCGCGGTCCGCCAGCCGTTTGTTCCGGCGCGCCGCGACGGCGGCTTCCCCGACCGCGGGGGGAGGGCCGGGGTGAAGCAGGGGCGGCCGCGAACCACGTCGCGGCCGCCCCCGGATGCAGCCTACCTGGTCGCGATCGCCGTGCCGGTGCCGGTGCCCGTGGCGCCCAGGTCGTCGGTCACGGTCAGGGTGACGGTGTACACGCCGACCTTCCTGTAGCGCTTCGTCACGGTCATCCCGGTCGCCGTGGTGCCGTCCCCGAAGTCCCATGAGTAGGACACGATCGTCCCGTCGACGTCGAACGAGGGCGCGCCGCTGAAGGTCACCGTCGCGTTCGTCTTGAACGTCTGCGAGTCCGGGCTGACGTCGGCCACGGGGGCGTCGTTGACCGCGGTGACCTCGATGGTGACCGTGGCCGCCGCGGACGAAGCCTGGCCGTCGCTCGCCCGGTAGGTGAAGAAGTCCGGACCGTTGTAGTCCGCCGCCGGCGTGTAGACGAAGGCGCCGGAAGCATCCAGGACCACAGTCCCGTGTGCCGGACCGGCGACGAGGACCGCGCTCAGCGCGTCGCCGTCGATGTCCGCATCGTTGCCGAGCAGTCCGGGCGCGGGGACGACCAGGGCGGTGTCCTCCGCCGTCGTGTATGCGTCGTCGGCGGCGGCCGGCGGATCGTTCACGGGCGTCACTATGATCGACACGTACCCCGGAACCGAGGTCAGCTGGCCGTCGTTGGCCGTAAAGGTGAAACTGTCCGGACCGTGGTAGTTCGCAAAAGGCGTGTACGTCAGGTTCGGCGCCTCGCCGCTGAGCGTCCCGTGCGCCGGCGCCTGCGCCACGGCGTACGTCAGCGCATCCCCTTCGACGTCCGCCGCCTGCAGCGTCACGGCAACGGCGGTGTCCTCGGCAGTCATCACACCCTGACCGATCGGCAGCGGCGGATCGTTCACGGGCGTCACCGTGATCGCCACCGTCGCCGCCGCGGACGAAGCCTGCCCGTCGCTGACCGTGAAGGTGAAGCTGTCCGGGCCGTTGTAGTTTGCGGCCGGCGCGTACGTCAGGTTCGGCGCCGCACCGCTGAGCGTCCCGTGCGCCGGCTGCTGAGCAACCGCGTACGTCAGGGCGTCGCCGTCCACATCGGAACCCGTCAGCGTCACCGCCACCGAGCCGTCCTCCGCCACGGTCGCCGCCTGCGCGTCCGCGACCGGCGCGTCGTTCACCGGGCGCACCGTGATCGTCACGGTTCCGGGAGCGGAGACGGCGCCGAGGGAGTCAGTCACTGTGTAGGTGAAGGAGTCAGTCCCGTGAAAGTCCGGCGCCGGACGGTAAGAGAAGGCGTCCGCGAAGTCCTGCACCAGGGTCCCGTGCGAGGGGGGCGACGCGACGGTCAGCGTCAGGGGATAGTCCGCCTCGAGGTCCCAGTCGTTCGTGAGCATCACGCCGGAGATCCTGGAAATCGGCGCGTCCTCGTCGACGAAATACGTGTCGTACACCGCGTAGGGCGGGTCGTTGACCGGCGTCACGGTCACCGTCACCGTGGCCGTCGCCTCGGCGCCGTCCATGTCCATGACGGTGTAGGTGAAGCTGTCCGTCCCGAAGAAGTCGGGTGCGGGTGTGTACTCGATCGTCTCGTCGGGCAGCAGGATGGCGTCGCCGTGCTGCGGGAAGCTCGTGCTGAGGACGTGGAACGCGTCCCCGTTGGGGTCGCTGTCGTTGGCCAGGACGGAGATGACGACGACCTGGTCCTCGGCCACGGTCGCCGCATCGTCGAGCGCCAGCGGCGCGGCGTTGGCGTCCCGGGCGGAAGCGGTGTTCGTCGGCGCCGAGAGCAGCTCGTACACCGGCGGCGGGGCCGGGCCGGCGTGCGCCCGCACGCGGTAATAGTACGTGACGTCCCGCATGACGTCGTAGTCGGCCCAGGAGCTCTCGAGGCCGGGGACGATGCCGTACGGCTGGGTATCGTCCGCGCCCGGGAAGCCCGGGTCCGTCGAGCGATAGATGAAGTAGTCCAGCGCCCCGTTGACCGAAGGCGTCCACGTCAGCTCCACGCGGCGCGACGGCGTGGGCACGAACGAGGCAACGAGGTTCGCGGGCGGCTGCGGGGTGTACATCATCCCGCACTCGAAGGCGCCAACGCCAACGCCGGACGCGAGGAACGGCAATCCCGCCCAGCAGGTGGGCGACCCCTCGTCGGGCAGGTAGCTCTGGGGCGGGCCCGGCGCCGCGAACATCGGCATCGCGGCGAAGTTGCCGGACCCGTCGTATGCTTGCCACACCGGCCAGAAGGGGAAGTCATTGTTCAGGAGGAGGATCCTTTCCGGCGGCGTGTACTGATCCACGGGAGCGGGGCCGAGGAAGATCGAGTTCACCGCGGTCAGGAATCCGTCCGGCATCAGGAGCACCATCCGGTAGGTCGAATCGAGCGTGCACTGCGCCACGAGCCCGGTGCCGATGATCAGCGGCTGATCAGGCGCCTCGTCCCGCACCAGCACCGAGGCGGTGACGACGTCGCCGGTGTCCATCTCGATCGTGCCGTTGCGGATCGTGAAGCCGGAGAGCGTGTTGCCGGGACCGCCGTACCCGAGACGGATCTGCGGCACGGGCCACGATGGAGCCGAGAAGTCGAGGATGCAGCCGTTGGCATCCTGCCCCTTGATCGTGACCCCAACCTTCCCGGCGAGGTCGAGCCGCTCGGTGTAGACCCCCGGCGCCACGTGAATGCTCGTCGCGAAGGAGGCGGCGTCGATCGCGGCCTGGATCGTCGGGAAATCCTGGGGTACCCGGACCACGTACCCCTGCGTCGTGGTCTCGCCGATCGGGTCGCTGGGCGCCGAGACCATGCCGTCGCTCAGCCTGACCGAAACCACGCGGTAGACGTGGGGCGTCTCGGGCGCGAGCCCGAAGTCGGAGAAATACGTCGAATAGGTCGGCATCGGCGTGACCTTGACGCCGTCGCGATAGACGTCCCAGGCGAGGCCCGGCGGCGTGCCCGGCGGCAGATCCCAGGCGATGGTGATGGAATCCGCGGAAACGCCCTGCGGGTGCAGGTTCACCGGCGCCGGGGGCAGGTCGACGCCGCGGATGAAGACGGACGGCGTGAACGGATTGAGCAGGGGCTGGGGATCGAGTTCGATGCGGAAGTGGCCCCCTTCCGGGCCAAAATCCGGCGGCGGGTTGGGCCAGAGGACGGAAGCGACGGCCTCCCCCTCCGGTGCGACGGGAGCGAAGCTCAGCGGGCCGACCGGCATCGGGTAACCGCCCTCCGGCACCCAGCTGACGAAACCGCTCGCGTTGTACGCGAAGTCATTCCCGCGGTTGCGCACGGTCACGGCAATCTCCAGGTCCCCGCGCGCGTCGACGCTGAAGTGCACGCTGTTCGTGCTGCTGGGGACAAAGAGGCTGCTGCCGATCGCGGGCGGATACCCCGTGTGGCAGGAACCGCAGAGCGGAACGGTGTTCTCGAAATCGCCCACCCGCAGGAACTTGGAACGACCGCCGACCGGGTAGGAGGGGATGTGCGGGTCGTGGCAGGTGGAGCAGACCATGCCACCCAAGGTGCCGTCCTGCCAGGGGTACCCCAGTGAATCGAACAGCGGCAGGACCGACGCAGGCGACTGGGGAAGCAGCGGCGGGGTCGAGGGTGGCGTCCCGTCGAAGTACGGGAACACGTCGTTCGGGTGAGTGAAGCCGCCGCCGACATGCGGGGCGCCGTGACAGTTGGTGCAGGCGCTCGTCAGCGGCGAGTCGGGGCCGCCGATACGCGCGAGGAAGTACGGCGGATACGGCGGCAAACTGGGATCCTGCTCGTGGATCAACGTGTCGTGGCAATCCATGCAGACGACTTCCATCGGCGGATAATATGCAGTGCCGTGCCCCTGACCCTGCCCCGGGGCCGAGAGCTGCGCCTGCGCCTGGGTCTCGGGCAGCGCGTGGCACTTGACGCAGCTGACGTAGAACTGCGCCGCCGCCTGCTGCACGACGGCGAGCATGAGAAGCCCTGTCAATAATGCGACCACGCCTCTGGAAAGTCTCATCGTCCCCCCCCCAAGAAGAGAATCCGACCACCCGGCGTTGCGACGGCTCCGGAGCCCGCAGAACACAGGCCCGGCGATTTAGTTGGTGTACCACGTTTCTCGGGAGCGTGCAACCATGGATGCGGTACCGTTCCGAAGGAGTCCTGCCCGTCACCCGCATCGTCCCCCGGTCGCCCCCCCCCGGGGTCGTTGACAGGCTCCGCGCCCTGGCCTACAGTCCGGGGCGGCAAGCCGGGAGGAGACGCTGATGCAATTCGTTCGCACAAGAACCGTTGCCGCCGCGCTCGTGGCGTTCCTCGACGTCGCGCTTCCGGTCGGGGTGCGCGCGGCAGGAACGGGACCGGCGCCGGCAGGCGCGCCACCGGCCGCGACAGCGGCCCCGGCCCCCGCCCCCGCCAGCCCCCCCGCCTGGGGCCTGCTCGTCCGCGGCGGCTGGTTCGGCGTCCCCGACAGCGTGGCGGGCGCGATCTTCGAGCAGAACCCGGCCATCAAGGGGTGGACCGCCGGCGCCGAGGTGCGCTACTACGGCAAGGAGGGGCCGCGCGGCGTCACCAGCTACGGCCTCGCGTTCGATCACGGGTACGCCTCCGCCGACGGGATCTGGCAGGCGGACAAGTCGGACGAGCCCCTCCAGGGAAGCGGCCACGCGACGCTCGACACGGTGACGCTCACCGCGTACTGGGACATCCTGCCCTCGTGGGTGCTCCATCCCTACTTCGGCCTGGGCCTCGGGGTCACGCGCATCGACGGCCAGTACAAGGACGAGGAGGGCACGACGATCACGGCGCGCGGCTGGATCCCGGCGCTGCACGTGCCCGTGGGGCTCTCCCTCGGGCTGGGCGAGCGCGCGCGGGTCGCGGCCGAGGCGCGCTTCATCGACGGCTTCGCCGCCGGCGGGGCCCTCGAACTGCGGTTCTAGCCGGTGGTCCGCAAGGTCGCGCGGAACGTCCTGGCGGCCGTTCTGCTGCTCGTCGGCATCGCGGGGCTGTTCCTCCCCTTCATCCAGGGGATCGCGATGATCGTGCTGGCCATCGTCGTCGCCGATTTCGAGGCCAAGGAGCACCTGCTCGAGCGCTACCGCCACACCTGGGTCGGCGGGCACCTCTGGCGGCACCACGAGAAGCGCAAGGCGAAGGCGGCCGCGCCGGCGCCACTCGTGCCGCAGGACCTCGTGCCGGAGTCGGCGCCGCCCCAGCCTCCGAGGGGCGAGGCTGCCTCCGAGGAAAGGTAGCCCGGATCGGCTGAGAGGGCTCTTTCCGCCCCTGCCGCGTTGTTCCTCGCGTTGCTTGTGCGGCGGGCACGAGCCCGCCTCCGCGCACGCTCCTCACTGCCTTGCAGGGACGAAAACATCCACTCCCATCCGATTCGGGCAGCGCGTTCCTGTGTTGTTCAGGACTTGCCTTCGCTGAACTTCCCCATCGCCAGGAACTTCTCCTCGCGGAGACGGACCAACTCCTCCCGCGGGATGCCCTCGAGCGCCGCCAGGTTGCGCCGCAACGCCCGGCGCAGGAGGTTCGCGGCCCAGGCGTGGTTGCGGTGGGCGCCGCCGAGGGGCTCGCGGACGATCTCGTCGATGAGCCCGAAGCCCAGCGCGTCGCGGGCGCCGTAGCGCAGCGTCTCGGCGGCCTCGGGGGCGCGGGAGCGATCGTCGCGCCAGAGGATCGCGGCGCAGGCCTCCGGCGAGATCACGGAGTAGATCGCGTGCTGGAGCATGAGCACGCGGTTGCCCACGCCGATCGCCAGCGCCCCGCCGCTGCCGCCCTCGCCGATCACGGTCGCGATCACCGGGACGCCAAGCTGCGTCATCTCCTGGATGGCGCGCGCGATCGCCTCGGACTGCCCGCGCTCCTCGGCGCCGATCCCGGGATAGGCGCCCGGGGTGTCGATGAACGTCAGCACCGGCTTGCCGAACTTGTCCGCCAGCCGCAGCGCCCGCAGCGCCTTGCGGTAGCCCTCGGGGTTCGGCATGCCGAAGTTGCGCTGGATGTTCTCCTTGACGTTGCGCCCCTTCTGGTGCCCGATCGCCACCACGGAGCGCCCCTCGAAGCGCGCGAGCAGCGTCACGATCGACTGGTCGTCCCCGAACGCCCGGTCGCCGCGGATCTCGATCGCGTCCTCGAACATGTGGCGCGCGAAGTCCAGGAAGTACGGCCGCGCCGGGTGGCGCGCGATCTGGGTGCGCTGCCAGGGCGTGAGCTTCGAGAAGACGTCGTGGCGCATCCTGCGGACCTTGCGCCGCGCCTTCGAGACCTCCTGCAGCGACACGAACCGCCCGACGGCCTCCGCAAACAGCGCCTCGAGCTTCGCCTCGGCCTCGAGCAGCGGCCGCTCGAAATCCAGTCCTCCGTGCGTCTTGGTCATCGCAGGTTCACCGCGTCCTTTCCGAGCAGTTCCTCCAGTTCCGACACCAGCTCCGGCGCCGGCCTCACGAGGCTGCCCCCGCCGGCGCGCAGCACCGCCTCGCTGTGCTGCGGCGTGATCAGGTGCACGAACAGCGGCACGCTCCCCCGGTGGCGCCGCACGAGGCGGCCGAGCGCGTCGAGCGTGGCGCGCTCGAGCCCCGGGGTGAGCAGCCGCAGGTGCACCGACCGCACGAGCCGCTCGCGCGCCTGCGCGATCGGCAGCACCTCGTCGGCGAGGATCTTGACCACGGGCTTCGCCCCCTCGCGCCCCCCCGGGGCCTCGCTGACGTTGGCCTTGCCGATGACGACCACGGCGGCGTCCGGCACCACGAGCTGGGCGCAGGTCTTCCAGAGCTTGGAGAAGATCGTGACCTCGAAGCTGCCGTCGAGGTCCTCGAGGGTGACGAACGCCATCGGGTCGCCCTTGCGATCGTTGTAGTTCTTGACCGCCGTCACCAGCCCGCCGACGCGCACCTCGGCGCCCTCGGCCAGCTCGCCGAAGCTGCGGCTCGGGGTGGTGAGCTTCGCCAGCTCGCGGGCGAACTCCGCCAGCGGGTGGCCGGTCACGAAGAACCCGAGCGCCTCCTTCTCGCCGGCGAGCAGCTGGCGCTCGGGCCACTCCGGCACCTCGGGGAGCCTCGGCTCCATCACCGGCTGCGGCGCCGCGGCGAAGAGGCTGATCTGCCCGTCGGTGCGGTCGCGCTGCGCCCCGGCCGCGGCCTCGGTCGCCACGTCCAGCGCCTCCCAGAGCTGCGCGCGGCGGGCGCCGAGCGAATCGAACGCGCCGCACTTGACGAGGCTCTCGAGCACACGCCGGTTGACGCGGCGCAGGTCGATGCGCGCGCAGAAATCGAAGAGCGAGACGAACGGCCCGCCGGCGCGCGCCGCGACGATCGACTCGATCGCCCCCTCGCCGACGTTCTTGACCGCCGCCAGCCCGAAGCGGATCCCCCCGGGCACGACGGTGAAGCTGCGCTCGCTCTGGTTGACGTCCGGGGGGAGCACCGTTATGCCCATCTCGCGGCACTCGGCGATGTACTGGACGATCTTGTCGGTGTCCGCCACTTCGCTCGTCAGCAGCGCCGCCAGGTACTCGCGCGGGTGGTGCGTCTTGAGCCAGGCGGTCTGGTAGGCGACGAAGGCGTAGGCCGCGCTGTGCGACTTGTTGAAGCCGTAGCCGGCGAAGTGCTCGATCTCGTTGAAGATCTCCTCGGCGAGCGCGGCGGGGACCTTGTGCTTGGCCGCGGCGCCGGCGACGAACTTCTCCTTCTGCTGCGCCATGACCTCGACCTTCTTCTTCCCCATCGCCTTGCGCAGGTCGTCGGCCTCGGCCGGCGTGAAGCCGGCGAGCACGGTGGCGATCTGCATGACCTGCTCCTGGTAGACGGGGATGCCGTAGGTCGCCTCGAGCGTCTCGCGCAGCACCGGGTGGCGGTACTGGACCTTCTGCTTGCCGCTGCGCCGCTCGAGATAGAGCGTGACGTTGCCGGCCTCCAGCGCGCCGGGCCGGTAGAGGGCGTTGAGCGCGATCAGGTCGTCGAGCTTGTCCGGGCGCATCCTGACGACCGTGTCGCGCATCCCCGAGGACTCGAACTGGAAGATGCCGGCGGTGCGCCCGCTCGCCAGCAGCTGGTAGGTCGCCGGGTCGTCGAGCGGGATGTCGGCGATGTCGAAGGGCTTCTCGCCCGGCGGCTGGCCCGCGCGGATGAGGCGCACCGCGTCCTGGATGACGGTCAGCGTGATCAGTCCGAGGAAGTCGAACTTGACGAGGCCGATCGCCTCGATCCCGCCCATGTCGAACTGGGTGAGCCGCACGTCCTTCTTCTGGTCCTTGAACAGCGGCACCAGGTTCTCGAGCGGCTCGGGCGAGATGAGCACCCCGGAGGCGTGCGTCGACGCGTGGCGGTTGAGCCCCTCGAGCGACTCGGCGATCTCGAGCAGGCGCGCGACCTGCGGGTCGTTGTCGCGCAGCTCGGCGAGGCGCGGCTCCTCCTCGAGCGCCCGCTTGAGCGTCATCTTGGCGTCCGCCGGGACGAGCTTGGAGATCTTGTCGACCTCCCCGTACTGCATGCCGAGCACGCGGCCGACGTCGCGGATCACCGCCTTGGCCTTGAGCTTCCCGAAGGTGACGATCTGCGCGACCCGGTCCTCGCCGTACTTCTTGCGCACGTAGTCGATGACCTCGTCGCGGCGGTTCTGCTCGAAGTCCACGTCGATGTCGGGCATGCTCTTGCGGCCGGGGTCGAGGAAGCGCTCGAAGAGCAGGCCGTACTTGAGCGGGTCCAGGTCGGTGATCCCCAGCGCCCACGCCGCGAGGCTGCCCGCCGCCGAGCCGCGCCCGGGGCCGACCGGGATGCCGCTGGCCTTGGCGTAGTGCACGAAGTCGGCGACCGCCAGGAAGTAGCTCGGGAAGTCCATCTTCTCGATGACCCCCAGCTCGTAGGCCAGGCGCTCCTCGTAGGCGCCGCGGGCCGCCGCGTCGGCGCCGGGGCCGAGGCGCCCCGCGAGCCCTTCGGCGGCCAGGTGCCGCAGCTGGGTCGCCGGCGTCTCGCCCGGCGGGACCTCGACCGCCGGGAAGCGGAACTCGCCGAGCTTCAGTCCGACGTTGCAGCGCTCGGCGATCTCGATCGTCGCCCGCAGCGCCTCGGGGGCCCCGGCGAAGAGCCGCGCCATCTCCTCGGGGGTGCGGAAGTAGAGCTGGTCGGTGCCGATGCGCATCCGGTCCTGGTCCTGCAGGGTCTTGCCGGAGTTGATGCACAGCAGAACCTCGTGGACCGGCGCGTCCTCCTGCCGCAGGTAGTGGCAGTCGTTGGTCGCGACGGTGGCGATGCCGAGCCGGCGCCCGAGCTCCGCGAGCCCGGCGTTGGCGCGCTCCTGCTCCGCCAGGCCGTTGGCCTGCAGCTCCAGGTAGAAGTTGCCGTCGCCGAAGATCTCGCGCAGCTCCAGCGCGGCCTTCTCCGCGCCCGCCGCGTCCCCGCGCAGGATCTTCTGGGCGACCTCGCCCTTGAGGCAGCCCGAGAGGGCGATGACGCCGGCGGCGTGCCCGCGCAGGAAGGCCTTGTCGACGCGCGGCTTGTAGTAGAAGCCCTCGAGGTTGGCGGCCGAGGTCAGCCGCACGAGGTTGCGGTAGCCGGTCTCGTCGCGGGCGAGCAGCGTCAGGTGGTTGGCGGCGTCGGCGGCCCCGCCGGAGCGCTCGCGCATGTTCCCCGGCGCGATGTAGGCCTCGACGCCGAGGATCGGCTTGAGGCCGGCCTTCATGGCGTGGGAGTAGAAGTCGACGACGCCGTGCATCTGGCCGTGGTCGGTGATGGCGACGGCGGGCATGCGCAGCTCGGCGGCGCGCGCGACGAGCCTCTCGACGAAGATCATGCCGTCGAGCAGGCTGTACTGGGTGTGCACGTGCAGATGCACGAAGTCGGCGTGCTTCAAGAACGCAACTCCTTACGTGCGGTTCACATGTCGTCTCGTGGCGGGGATGATAGGCGCGGGGGCGGGCACTGTCAAAGCGGGTCCAACGCACCGCGCACGACCCGTGACCGGGCACCGGCCCGGGGGCGCCTGTTCACTTCCGTCTCGCCCTGCGGCCCTCAGCCGGCGAGAGCACTCATCAGCTGCTCGACTGTCAATGCGCCGGCCACACTCAGCGGACACTGCAAGCGGCCGGCGCATTATGACCGTTCACAGGCGCCCCCGGGCCGGTGCCCTGTGCTCGGGCCGGCACGGGCTCAAGCGGGGGCGGGGCGGTGACGGGCGGACGCATGGTGGAGCGCGAGGCCCCCCAGAAAATGGGGACAGATTTATTTTTTGTGGCAGCCGTGCGGAGCAACGGGGGGACGTCCTGGAAAAATAAATCTGTCCCCATTTTCTGCATTTTCTGGAGCGCGTAACGTCGCGGCCGCCCGGCACCGCCCCGCCCCCGCGCGCACCTGCATTGCAGAAGGTGCCCAAAGGGAAGGGGCGCCCCCCGGGTCGGAGCCCGCACTGGCGCCGAGACCGTGCCAGCCCGGGTACTCCGACGGACAACGCTGCTAGGGCGCCTGCCCGAACGGACGCAGGACGATGTCGATGTTGTCGACGAAGGCGCCGTCGGGCACCGCCACGGCGTGGTCCGGCGTCCCCTCGTAGAAGCCGAAGGGCTCGCCCGGCGCGGGCTTGTCGCGGATGTGCGCGCGGGCGCCGACCCGGTAGCGGCCGCCCGCCGGCAGGTAGATGACGTAGCGGCCGTCGGCGGCGGTCATCGCCGAGGTGAAGTCGGGGACGCGGCGCATGTCCTCGCCCGCGTAGGCGATGGCGAAGACCCAGCCGACCGGCGCCCCGGACGCGTCCGTGATCCTGCCGCGGATGCCGGTCGCCGTCGGGCCGCGCGGGCCGCCGCGCGAGAACATCAGGTCGCGCATCTCCTCGAGCTCCAGGTCGACGACCGTGAAGGCGTCCACGGCCACGGTCGCCGGGTTGCCGGCGAAGATCCGCTGGAGGTCGCCGGGGACGAGCGGGCCCGCGTCGCTCCCCGACGCGCGCTTGCGGGCGACGAGCCAGTAGCTGCCCTCGACGAGGTCGATGAGGTATGAGCCGTCGCGGCCGGACGGCGCGCTCGCGAAGTCCGCGGGGCCGAGGAAATTCGCGCTCTGGCGGCGGTAGGCGTAGACCGTCGCCCCCGCCAGCGGCCGGCCGCCGTACGTCAGCGTCCCGCGCACGCCCTGCGTGGGGGCGGGGGGCGCGGACGGCGCCGGCCCCG
>DATDCY010000061.1 GCA_036524115.1 bacterium
TGAAGCGCCAGAGGCGCCACTCCGCCGGGTCCAGCGCCAGCTCCGGCCCCTGCGGCGCGAACGAGGCCGGCGGCCCGGCGGCCGCCGCCAGCTCGTGCAGCTCCGCGCCCGGCGCGCCCCGCGCCTCCCGGAAGACGTCGAGCAGCAGCGGGCTCGGGAAACGCTCGGCGTCCTCGACGACGGCGCGGGAGGGCCAGCTCAGCGTCACCTCGCCGCGCAGGCGCCCGAGCAGGCGCCGGAAGTCCCGCACCGTCTCCTCCAGGCGCGAGGCCGCCGTGGGCATGGTCTCGTCCAGCCGGCGGCGCTCGGCGTCGAGCAGCAGGGGGTCCTGGTACCCGCCACCGGGGAAGCGCGCGTCGTCGAGGCCCAGGACGAACGTGTGCGGCCGGCCCGCGTGCCCGCCGCCGCGCACGCCGCCCACGTGCAGGCAACCGGGGCGCGGGCCGCTGCCGCCGACGCGCGTCTGTCCCGGCAACGCCTCGAGCCAGGCGCGCACGTCCGGGGCCGCACCGCCGCCGGCGCGGACCAGCCAGTGGGCCATCCCGTCGAGCTCCTCGCGCAGGCGCTCGGCTGCGAAGGCGTCGAAGCGGCCGGCCGAGCGCGCGCAGTCTTCGAGGAAGCGCCGCGCCCCGGCGACGAGCGCAACCGCCGGGGCATCCTCGGGCGGCGAGACATCCAGCACCGCGGAGACGATCCGGCGCAGGGTCGCCAGCGCCTCGATGCGCCGCGCCAGCCGCGCGCGCCGTTGCTGCGGGTCGTTCTCGGGGCGCCCCCCCTCGCCGTCGTCGTCGCCCCCGTCCTCCTCGTTCGCCTGTCCGCCCTCGCCCGTGCGGCCCGCCGCCTCCAGCCGGGCGCGCGCCGCCTCGAGGGCCTCGTCGATCTTCGCGAGGTAGCGCCCCCGCTCCCGGCCGATCGGGATCGAGCGGAGCAGCTCCGCGAGCCACGGGGCGCCCGCGAACACCTCGCCGGGAGCCGTCCCCGTTTCGAGCAGGCCCTCGCGCAGCAGGGCGACGAGGGCGGGCTGCGGGCAGCCCTCGGCCAGCCACCGCAACCACCCGGCAAGCGCACGGCCCGGCCGGGAGAGCGCGCACGGGAGCCCCTCGGCGAACGTGACCGGCGCCCCCGTGGCGGCGTCCGCCTCCTCGCCAGCGCCCGGGCGCTCCAGCGCCGCGAAGACCTCGACGATCGCCGGCGCGTACTCGGGGGCGGTGTGGAGCAGCTCCACCTCGTCGAGGGGGACACCCCGCTCGAGGCAGGAGCGCAGCGCGGCACGGATCTCGTTGCCATCCCCGACCGCGCAGGCGAAGCGCACGCCCGGCGGCACGCCGGGAGGATCGACCTCGAGGTGCACCAGCCGTCCGGCCGGGACGGCATCGAGGAGCCGCCGCTCCAGGCCGTTCGGCTCGATGTCCGCCGGCAGCAGCACGAGCGTGTCGCGCCCGAGCGCGTCCGGGTCCGCCGCCAGGCGCTCCGCCGCGGCGCGCAGCACGTGCGCGTAGTCGGCGAGCTTCTCCGCGCGCAGGAGCGCGTCGTACTCCACGGCCAGCAGCCGCAGGTCCTCCGCCTTCGCGCGCTCATCGAGCGCGCCCGCGCGAAGGTGCCCTTCCGGGACGCCCTGGACGCGCAGCTCCGCGAGCGTCGCCAGCACGGTCGCCGCCAGCCCGGGGCCGGGCGCCGCGCTCCGCAGGTAGCGCAGCCGCGCCGGCAGCAGCTCGCGCAGCAGCCGGTCGACGAGCAGCTCCTCCGCCCGCCGCGGGGCCACCGCGAGCCCCTCGCGCGCCAGCGCGGGCGCCGCGAGCCCGACGGCGAACGAGCGCAGCGTCTCCACCCGCACGTTGAGCGCCGGCGCACCCGCGCGCGCTGCGGCTTCCAGCCACTGGTTGCCGACGCGGCGCGAGGGGGCGATCAGCCGCTTCTCCTCGAAGCGGCGCTGCGCGCAGAGCCCGGCGAGGGCGGAGACGAACGCGTTCATGCCCCGCCATTGTAGCCCGCGGGCGCGGCCCGCGCTTGACAATCGGCGGCCCGTGCCCGACCATCTGCGCCGGCCAGCACGGGTCCGTTGGCACACACCACGCTCACGGAGGCTGTCGCATGAAAAAGGTCATCGCCGTCGCGCTCGCCCTGCTGGTGCTCCCCGCCGTCGCGGGCGCCCAATCCGGCACGAAGAAGCGGCGCCCCCTGCCGCCTGAGTTCGGCCGGGTCCTGCTCGGTACGCCATACAGCGACCAGAAGCTCCCCAACGCCCAGTTCGACCACTGGCTGCACCGCGCGAAGTTCACCTGCCGCGTCTGCCACGTCGACATCGGCTTCGCGATGAAGGCCGGCGCCACGGGCATCCGCAGGGAGGACATCGCGGCCGGCTTCTACTGCGGCGCCTGCCACACCGGGAAGATGCCCCACGAGAACCGGACGGTCTTCGCCGCCTGCGCCGACACGTACACCGACGAGGAGAAGCGGACCCGCTGCCTGCGCTGCCACAGCGGCGGACAGAAGGGCGCGCAGCAGTACGACTTCTTCGCGTTCGCCAAGGACCTGCCCAAGGAGCGCTTCGGCAACGGCATCGGCTGGCAGGAGGCCGAGGAGACGGGGAAGATCACGCCGGCGGACTACGTCGAGGGGCTCTCGTTCAAACGCCGCGCCATCGAGATCCCCAAGGACATCGACATCGCCGCGAAGGTCCCCGGGATGAACGAGATCATCTTCTCGCACAGGAAGCACTCGTTCTGGAGCGGCTGCGAGGGGTGCCACCCCGAGATCTTCTCGGGCATCCAGAAGGGCATGACCAAGTACTCGATGATGGAGATCTTCGACGGCAAGTACTGCGGCCAGTGCCACCTCAACGTCGCCTTCCCCATGATCGACTGCCAGCGATGCCACACCAAGCCGGTCCAGTGAGACGGCGGGGGGCGGCCGGCTGCGCCCTGCTGCTCCTGGCGTCCCTGCTGCTCCCGGCCGGGGCGGGGGCGAACTTCCCGTTCCCGTCTCCGCCGCCGCCGGAGGAGTACGGCAACCTCATCATCAGCCGCGGCTCCCTCGCCAGCGGCGTGCAGCCCGTCTCGTTCTCGCACTGGCAGCACCGCCTGAAGTACACCTGCCGCGTCTGCCACTTCGAGTTGCAGTTCAACTTCGAGGCGAACACCACCGAGATCACCGAGGAGGCCAACCGGGCCGGGATGTTCTGCGGCGCCTGCCACGACGGGAAGGCGCTCTTCGGGCACGAGAAACCCGAGGACTGCGCGCGCTGCCACAATGGCGACATCCGCCGGGGGGCCGACAAGTTCGGCCCGCTCTGGCGACTGCCCGAGGAGCGCTTCGGGAACCGGATCGACTGGAACGCGGCGCTCGAGGCAGGGCTCATCAAACCGGCGAACAAGCTCTCGATCGAGCCCTCCGGGGAGATCGGCTTCGCCAACACCATCCTGCTGGACGCGGAGTGGCCCATGGTGCCCAGCGCGACCTTCCCGCACGGCAGGCACACCAGGTGGCTCGACTGCAACGACTGCCACCCCAACCTGTTCAACATCAAGCGCAAGTTCACCGCCGGCCTGCGGATGGACAGCATCGTCGAGCGGCAGTACTGCGGCGTCTGCCACGGGAGCGTGGCCTTCCCGCTCACCGACTGCAAGCGCTGCCACCCGGACCTGAAGAAAGTCCCGGAGTATCCGGAGCCGGTGTCCCGCTGAAGGAGGCGATGGTGCGAAGACGAACCCTGCGCGTATCGGCACTGTTCCGCGCCGCCGGCCTGTGTGCGGCGCTCCTGCTCGCCCGCGCCGCCGGCGCGCAGGAGCGGGCGCCGGAGTGGCGGGCGGAGTTCGAGGCGGTCTGCGTGAAGACGGACCTCGCGATGAGCCTCTCGAGCGCGGAGCTGGCGGACCTGATCGCGCGCTGCGATCGGCTGGCGCCGCTGATCGGCGCGGAGGCCGAGACCGTGCGCAAGGTCTACCTCAAGCGCCTGCAGTCGTGCCGGGCGCTGTTCGCCTACGTCCTGGAGTCGCGGGCGGCGGCGGGGACGACGGGCGCCGCGGCGGACCCCGGGGCGGCCGGGACGGCACCGCCGCCAGCAGCCGGC
>DATDCY010000062.1 GCA_036524115.1 bacterium
CTTCTCCCGCGCGCAGCTGCTGATCGTGCCCCGGCCGTACCTGGGGCGGGCCGAGCGGCTGTTGCGCACGCGCGGCGTCGCCTTCATCGAGACGCCGCTGCGCTACCACACGGTGCTCCAGACGGCGCCCACGCGCGTGGACGCGCCGCTGTTCTGGAACGGCCTCGAGCTGGACGAGTTGACCCGCGCGAGCCGCTAGAGACCGCCGGGCGGCTCGCGGTCCGCGACGGGACTGGCGGTCGTCGCGAGGAGGTCGAAGCCGGACCAGTAGAGCCGCGGGCCGGCCTTCGCCGGCGCCGTCACGAAGAGATCGTGGAGGGCAAGGGGCCTGCGCTCGAAGCCGACGCCCCCGCGTTGCAGGCGCTCCGCGACTGACGGGGCGTTCGCCTTCGGCACGATCAGCGCCAGCGGCCGGGAGAAGTCGAGGGGCAGGTGCGCCTTGAGGAAGGGGTTGCGGCGCCCCGAGTTGTTCACGGCGCGGTTGGGGATGAACTCCACGTCGAAGCCGGCGAGCTTGAACAGGCTCATGAAGTAGTGGTCGCCCGCGATCCGGTGCGTTCCCTTGAGCGGCGCGAGCGCGGCGGCGATGGCGTCCACCTCCGCGTCCACCGAGACCGGCGGCGGGGTCGCCCCCGGGGTCTCGCCGCCGTAGAGGTAGACCTCGCTCAGCGCGCAGGACCCGGTCTGGACGGGCACGAGGATGCGCAGGGAGCGCGCGGTCGCGGGCTGCGCGAGCGCCAGCTCGCAGCGGGGCTTCACGAGCTTGAGGAACGGGTGGCGGACCGACCAGAAGAACACGCCGGCGCGCCGCCACTGTCCCACGGTCCGCCACTCCCTGCCGTCGCCGGACGCCTGCACGATGAGGTGCGCGGGGAGCGTCCCCTGCGCCCGCGGCAGCAGCACGATCCGGTCGACGCGCGTCTCGTCCGGGAAGTCGAAACGGACCCAGGCCCCCGAGAGCGGCTCGGGCAGCGCCCAGGCAGTGTCGATGGTGCGGTCGGACAGGGCCGCTGCGCCGGCGCCGTCGCGGGAGGCGGTGACGGTGTAGCCCGAGAGCAGCGTCTCGCGGACCGGCTCCTTCCGGAAGTTGAAGTGGATCGCACGCTCCCCGCCTGTGCTCGTGTCGTGCTCGCAGCCGATCATCCGCAGCCCTTCCGACAGTCCGTCCTGGTCGACCCAGAAGAAGTTCTTCGCGGCGTCGGCGCGCAGCGAGTATTCCACCACCCGCTCCTGGTAGGGACGGGAGAACTCGACGCTGCCCAGCCCGGCGAGGTTGAGTTCGTTCGTCTCGGGGGATTCGAGGTACCCGTTCGTGAGGCCCCGCTCCGCGAGGTGCCGGATGGCCGGGTTCGCGGGGTCCGGGAAGCGCCCGATCGCGGCGGCGCCCTGGGTGCGCAGCGCGGTGACGAACGCCGCCGGCACGTTCCGCGTGTTCCGCACGTTGTTGCCGACGTAGATCAGGAAGGGCAGCGCCGCGAGCACGCTGGGCAGCCCGGGCAGGCGCGCCAGGACGACCGCCGGGAAGAGGAAGGCCACGCTGTAGAGGTTCGTGAAGAACAGGATCGGGTTGCCGCTCGTGCCGAAGCTCTTGCCGTACTCGGTTACCGTCGGGACCAGCAGGTGAAAGAGCAGCAGCCCGAGGACCAGCTGCTCCGGGAGCAGGTCCTCGCGCCGGCGCCACTTGCGCCAGGCCATCGCGGCGTAGGCGGCCAGGAGGACGCCGGTCCAGAGCAGGAAGAAGACCAGCGCCCGGCGCCACGCCGACCTCGGCTCGCCGTCCAGCGGCATGCCCCAGAAGTACGGGAGCGCGTTGGTCACCAGATCGTGCGCGGCCTGCGCCATGTGGCGGGTCGACTTCACGCTCCCCTGGCCGGTCAGCGCGAGGTCCGTCGTCAGGTTGTAGTACAGCACCGGCGAGAAGCCCAGGAGCCAGGCGGGCGAATAGGCCCAGACGAAACGCGTCCAGAAGACCCGGCCGAGCTGGAGCGCGATGATGGCGAACGTCACCACGAGGCAAGGGCCGATCCCCATGTTCTGCCAGAAGCTGAAGCCGCAGACGAAGCCGAGGAGGGCCGCGCGGGCGGCGATGCCCTTGCCCTCGCGGAAGCGCAGCACGAGGTCGTGCGTGAGCAGCAGGATGAGCGGCGTCGCGATGAAGAGGACCTGGAAGTCGTTGCGCGCCTGGCAGGACCAGTAGAGAAGCGCCGGCGTGGGGATCAACCAGATCGCGGCGGACCAGCCCGCCACACGCGGACCGTACAGGCGCCAGGCGAGCAGCAGGCTCAGAAAGACCCAGATGGCGCAGAGCGCCCAGGCGTAGAGGCTCATCGTCAGGGTGTTTGCGCCGAAGACCTTGAAGAGCAGCGCCTCGACGTAGGTGCCGGCGGCGCCCATCCACGCCTGCCCGGAGAAGAAGATCGGCCGCTCGCCGTCGAGGATGCGGCAGGCCTGCAGCGCGATCGTGGCCGGGTCGCGCCGGAGCGTCGGCGGGTAGACCGCGAGCAGGCGCAGCCCGCAGCCGAGCGCAAAGAGCGCGGCGACGACGAGGAGCGGGCGACGCAGCGCCGCCATGCTCACGCGCCGGCGCGCGGCCCGGGCGCGGCGCGCAGCCCGTCGATGAACCCGCGCAGCTCCTCCGTCGTCTGCCCCTCGACGCAGAGGCGGTGCCAGATCTCGAGGTTGAGCAGGATCCAGAGCCGGAAGTTGTGGTCCGCCTTCCCGGAGAGGTGCTCCTCGAGCAGCGCCTGCATCGCCGCGCGCTCGAAGAGGCCGAGCTCGACGAAGCGCGAGCGCGCGAAGAGGTTGCGCAGCAGGTCCGCCAGCTCGGTGCGCATCCAGCGGGCGATGGGGAACCCGAACCCCTGCTTCTGCCGCGTGATCAGCTCGGGCGGCAGGTAGCGCGCCGCGACCTTCTTGAGGATGTATTTCAGCCGGTGGCCGCGCAGCTTGAGGTCCGCCGGGATGGACGCGGCGTATTCGACGAGACGGTAATCCATGAGCGGCGGGCGCACCTCCAAGCCGTGCGCCATCGACATCCGGTCCGTGATCGCCAGCAGGTGGTCGGGCATGCGCGTCATCAGGTCGGTGTAGAGCATGCGGTCGACGAGGTCGTCGGCGGCGCCGGCGTCGAAGAAGGCGAGGATCTTGGCGACCGAGTCGCGGTCGGTCAGGCGCGCGAGGGCCGCCGGCGTGAAGAGCCGCTCCTTGCTCTCCTCGGTGAAGCGCAGGAAGCTCATGCTGCGCGCGTAGCGCCCCCCCGCGGAGTGGAACGACATGTCGTTGAGCCACGCCAGCTTCTGCGCGAGGCTCTTGTAGCCGAAGCTCTCGGGCACGAGGCGGATCGCCCGCGCCATGACCTCGCGCCGGAACCAGGCGGGCAGGACGCTGTAGATCTCCGCCAGCCGCTGCCCCGCGAAGCGGTCGTAGCCGGCGAAGTTCTCGTCGCCGCCGTCACCGCTGAGCACGACCTTGACCTCCTCCGCGGCGACCTGCGAGACGAGGAAGACGCCGGCGCCGAAGGGGTCGGCCGGCTCGTCCATCGCCGCGACCATCTGCGGGATGAGGTGGATCATGTCGGCCTCGACGATCCGCTCGCGCGCGGTGAGGCCGTACTTCGCCGCAACCAGGCGGGCCCATGGCAGCTCGTTGAACCCCTCTTCCTTGACGCCGATCGAGAAGGTCGGGAAGGGCGCGCCGGTGATGCCGGCCATCATCGCGGTGACGGTGCTCGAGTCGATCCCGCCGCTGAGGAACGTGCCGACCGGCACGTCGCTGAGCAGGTGCAGCTTCACGGTGTCGCGCAGCAGTTCGTCGAGCCCGTCGGCGATCGCGGCCTCGTCGTGCGGGAGCTTCGGGCGGAACGAAAGCTGCCAGTACTTCTCCTCGCGCAGCCGCCCGTCCTCGAAGACGGCGAGCGTCGCGGCCGGCAGCTTGTGCACGCCGCGGAAGAGTGTGTAGTGGTCGGGCAGGTAGCGCAGCGAGATGTAGTGCCAGAGGCCGTCGAGGTCGATCTCGCGCCCGACGAGTCCCGACGCCAGAACGCCCTTGACCTCGGAGGCGAAGACGATCCCGTCGCCGGCGAGCGCATAGAAGAGCGGCTTCTGGCCGAGGTGGTCGCGCGCCAGCAGCAGGCGGCGCGCGGGGCGGTCCCAGAGGCCGATCGCGAACATGCCCCGCAGCCGCTTGACGCAGGCGGGGCCCTCCTCCTCGTAGAGGTGGAGGATGACCTCGACGTCGGTCGCCGTGCGGAAGCGGTGCCCGCGGGCGGTGAGTTCCGCGCGCAGCTCGGGGCTGTTGTAGATCTCGCCGTTGCAGACGAGCTGGAGGTCGCCGGTCTCGCTGGCGATGGGCTGGCGGCCGCCCGCCAGGTCGATGATGCTCAGCCGCCGCTGGCCGAGCGAGATCAGGTCGTCGTGGTGGAAGTGCTCATCGTCCGGGCCGCGGTGGGCGAGCGCCCGGGTCACGGGGACGATGCGCTCCCGGTGTCCGGGGGCGATCACCCCCGCTATGCCGCACACGACCCTGGCGCTCCCTTCCGGCCGCGTTGCAGCCCGTGCTTCGCGTTCGTCCTCACTGCGCGTTGCCGGCGGATTGTACCGCGGCGCTCGCGGAAGCGGCAAGCGCGGGGGTGCCCGCGCGCGGCGCGCGCCGCGCGATCACGGGGCCGGCCCCGGCCGTCCTGCGGCAGTAGAAGATGTCGGCGAAGGTCACGTCCTCCTCGAGGCGCTCGCACCGCACCCCCGGCAGCCGCCAGCGGGCGGTCCTGAGAAACGCGGCGGGGTGGGTGGTGATCCGCAGCGTCTCCTCCAGGACGGCGTCCTCGCGCCAGGGGCGGTCGCGCGTCTCCAGCGCGTCGATGCCGTACTTGCGCAGGTACTGGCGCGGGAAGGCCTGGCGGTCCGTCTCCCGCTCGATGACGACCGTCACGGGCTCGCCGTGGCGGTCGAGAAACTCCCGGGCGAGCCTGGCGATCTCGTTCGGCTGGTACTCGAACTGGAAGAAGTTGTGGTAGAGGTCGTGCTCCTCGCGGGCCACCCGCGGGCCGTTCACGAGCCTGGCCAGGCAGGCGTCCTTGTCGCGCACCTCGCCGACGAAGACCAGCGAGCAGTACGCGGCCACGCCGAGGACAGCGCAGAGCGACAGGGCGCGCCGGTTGCGCAGGACGTTCCCGAGCGCCACGCCGAGGCCCGCCGCCAGCAACAGCGCCGCCAGCGGCGCCAGGTTCACGAAGACCCGGTCGTAGGGGCTGTCGCGGCGCAGGAAGCTGAAGACGAACGGCAGCACGAGCGTCGCGCCGAGGAACACCAACCTCCTGCGCGCGTCCGCCTTGGCGGGTCCGCCCCCGCGGCGGGCCAGCACGACTATCGCCACCGGCAGTGCAGCGAGCAGCGCCCAGCGGCGTGAGAGCAGGTCGCCGAGGACCTGCGGCATCATCCCGGACAGGATGAAGGGGCGGAAGTCCTTGCCGCTCTCGACGTACGGATTGTGGAGCACCCGCCGGAGCACCGGCGCGTAGAGGAGCGCGGAGGCGGCAACCCCGGCCGCCAGCGACGCGGCGACCGCGAGCGACGGCCGCCAATCGCGTCCCGGTCCGCCGCGTCCCAGGCGCGGCGCGAGCGCGTCGGCGGCGGCGAAGGCGGCCTGGCACGCCGCCATCGCGGCCAGCACGTAGAGGTTCAGGGGGATCGTGTACACCAGCAGCGCCGACACGCCGGCCGCGGCCGCCGCCCGCCCCGCGGTCGCATCCCGCTCCATGTCCCAGACGATAGGCAGCAGCAGGCACAGCAGGGCCATGCTCAGCACGTAGCCGCGGAACTGCACGGCGTAGTTGTAGAAGGGGACGCACGTGGCCAGCAGGACGAGGGCGCACGCCCCTGTGAAGCGGCCGAAGGACCTCCGACCGACGGCGTAGACCAGCAGGAGGGTCGCGGCGCTGATCGCGAGCATGATCAGGCGCGCGATCCGCGGGTGGTCCAGCAGGTGGTTGAAGTTGTGGATGTGGAACGCCTTGAATGCCAGGTTCATGAGCAGGCTGAAGAAGACGTGGTTGTTCGGGTAGGTGTAGTCGGTCACGGTCTTCGCCAGCGGCACCATGACGTAGTTCTCGAGCGTCGCGATCTCGTCGAACCAGAAGTCCAGCTGCAGGTAGTTGTGCGCCGCCAGCCAGAAGAACGGAGTGGCGAGCGCGAGCACGCCCGCGTGCTCCAGCAGCGCCCTTCCGAGGGAGAGCGCCGCCGACGCACACGCCGGCTCCGCCGTCCTCCCGACGCCTCCCGCTGTGGCGGGGTTCATCTTGACACTCCGCAGTCCGCCTGATAATTTCAACGTAGTAAGTGGCAGCAAGACAGAATTGTTGCATTGCAGGTGCCGAATGGCAAGCGGGGTTGATGTGACAGCGAAACGCGGAGACGCCAGGGCCCAGGTCAGCGGCCGGCCGCCCAAGTTCGACGAGCCGCGCCGGCCCGTCACCGTCACGCTGCCGGAGAGGATCCTGCGCAAGCTGGGCGCCATCGACGGGGACCGCGCGAAGGCCATTGTCAAGGTGACGGAGATGGTGGCGGGGCGCGACGACGGCGGCAGGCCCGTGGAGCTGGTCGAGGCGTCCCCCGGCAGGTCCCTGATCGTCGTGGGGCGCTCGGAGGTCCTGCACCGGATCCCCTGGCTGGAGCTGGCGGAGGTCTCGCCGGGCCGCCACCTGCTGGTGCTTCCGTCGGGGACGGCGGTCGACTCCCTCGAGATCGCGTTGCTGGACCTGGTCGAGCACGCGCGGGAGATCGCCAGCGACGAGCGGGATCTGCTGGTCGACCTGCGCGAGCTGCTCGGGCGCCTGCGGAGGGAGCGGCGCACGTCCAAGGCGGAGATCATCTTCTTCGACACCCGCGCCCTGCGCCACCAGGCGCGGAAGGCGCCGCCGCGGGCGTAGCGGGCGGCCGCCGCAAGAGAAGCCGTGAGAAGCCGCGCGCGGGACGTCCTGCTGCTGCTGGCCGCCCTCGCCCTGGCGCTCCTGGCTGCCGACCGCGGCGCGGCCTGGTTCATGAGCAGGCCGCCGAAGAAGTTCCCGGACTCGCGGTTCTCCCACGAGCGCTTCCTCGCAAACTCGCTGGGCAACCGCGATTTCGAGTATCCGGTCGAGAAGCCGCCCCGCACATTCCGCGTCATCGCGATCGGGGACTCGTTCACGTACGGCCGCGGCGCAAGCTTCGACGACGTCTGGTCCAAGCGCCTGGAGCGCTACCTCTACGACTACGGGAACGTCAAGGGGCAGCGCTACGAGGTGCTCAACTGGGGGCACCCCGGCGTCTCGACACCGTTCGAGGTCGAGACCCTCAAGAAGGACGCCCGCCGCTATGGTGCCGACGTGATCGTCCTCGGCTACTGCCTCAACGACGCCGAAGAGGAGGTCGGCAAGCGCAGCGACTTCCTCTCGCGCCTGCGCCAGAGGACGGTGCACCTGGATTTCGAAAAGGGGCAGGGACTCAACGCCTGGCTCTACGACCACTGGGCGCTCTACCGCTTCGTGCGGCAGCGGATCTTCAACACGGAACGCAACCGCGGGCATCTCGCCTATTACCGCGAACTCTACCGTGACGATTACGTCGGCTGGGGGGACACGCGCGCCGCAATCGCGGAGCTCGGCACGTTCCGCCGCGAGAGCGGCATCCCGGTGGTCGTGATGATCTTCCCGTTGCTGTCCTGGGACCTCGACGACCGCTATCCCTTTCGGGGCATCCACGCGCGGCTGCACCGCGAGCTGAAGCAGGCCGGCCTTCCCTTCCTGGATCTGCTCACCGCCTACCGCGGACTCGACCACGAGGTGCTGGAGGCCGTTCCCTACCAGGACCCGCACCCGAGCGACGTGGCGCACCGGATCGCCGCCGAGGAGATGTACGTCTTCCTCACCAAGAGGGGGTTGCTGCCGCGGGGCGAGCCGATCGCCGCGACACAGGTGGACCGCCGGCTGCCGCCGCCCTGGCGGTAGGCCGCCAGCATCGCGGTCCGAACGGTGCGCGCACCGCGCCGTGGCCGGGCGATTACCAGCGGAGGCCGGCCAGCGCGTCGTAGTAGGTGCGCGCCAGGGCCGTGTAGCCCGCCTCGTTCGGGTGGTTGCCGTGGTCCGGGTTGATCAGGCCGCAGCCGTCGGGCGGGGACTGCGTGGTGAAGGTCTTCCAGGCGTCGGCCAGGATCACACCCGCGTCATTCGGCTGGAGTTCCTCGCCGATGGCGCGGATCTTCTCGTTCATCAGGACGATGTTCGTCTCCTGGTAGGCGCGTGACTGCGAGCAGACGGGCGGGAGCGTCGAGAGCACGACGATCGTGCGGTTGCCCCGGGCAGTGGCGATGATCGCGCGCAGGTTCTCGCTGGTGGTCGCGATCCTGGTCGCCGACATCGGTAGGCCGGCGTGCTCGTCGTTGGTCCCGTAAAGCAGGACCAGCACGGCTGGCCGGTCTCGCCGCAGCACCGCGCCGATGCGCTCGACGCCCGCGGCGGAGAAGGTGCCGCTGTCCGCCTCGTCCAGCACGCGGATTCCCTTGCGGCCGTCGGCGGCGAAGAGCGCCTGCAGATCGTCGCGGTAGCCGAGGCCGTTGGCCGAGTAGTAGCCGTCGCTGATGCTGTCGCCGAACGCGACGACGATGTTCGGGTTATTGCCCCCGATGTCCAGCTTCACGGGGGTGCCGTCGCCGCCGGTGTCGCTGGGGCCCGTGGCGGAGCTGCAGGCCGCAAGGGCGAGCAGCAGCAGGATGCCGCCGCCGACGAGCGCCCTCGCGACGTCTCCGGTGCGTCGCCGCTGTTCCATACGTTCTCCCTCAATCCTTCGCCGCGCGGCGGCGTTGCCCCCGTGCGACGGCGGCGGATTGTCCACGCCGGGGGCGGGTGCGTCAAGGATTCGCGCGCAGAAAGTCCGGCGGCCGACGCGCAGTCCGAGGAGACGGTCAGGCCCGGCCGCCGCGGGCGTTGCGCAACCAGCGGCGGGCCGCCGCGGGCCAGGAGCTGCGGATGCCTGCGGGAGCCGGGCCGCCCGCCCGGAGCAGCCGGCGCGCTGACTCGAGGGGGCGGTCCGCGTCGAAGGGGCCCTCCATGACCGTTGCGTACGTCCCGAGAAGGCGCTCCTCCCCGGCGAAGGGCAGCGGGTCGGTGCCGGCGACGACGGGAATCCCCCGGCGCCGCGCCTCGCGCATCAGCGACGGTTCGGGCGCGCCGGCCGGCCGCAGGGCGGTGTCGCCGAGGAGGATGTCGCCCCGGCGCCGGCCGTCGAGAAGGCTTCGGATGAGCGCGCCGCGCGCGAACCACCACTTGCCGGGCGACCAGCCGAGGACTGGCACGCCGCCGGCCTCGAGCACGGCGTCCACGACCGTCGCGGCCGGCAGTCCTTCGACGATGTCGAGGTCGACCGTCAGGGCCAGGACCTCTATCCGCTCCGAGGTCACGATCTGGCGGCCGGCGAAGAGGTAGACCGCGGGCACGCCGCTCTCGAGGAGGACGACCGCCCCGGGTTCGGCCAGCGGCCGAAAGGAACGCGGGCCCGGCGCGAGCGCGAGCGAGCCCTCCCTGATCGCCGCGAAGGCGTGGCAGTCGCGGCGCTCCGCGAAGAAGCCGGCGCGCACACCCTCCCCGTGCCGAGGGAGGTTCGTCGCCAGGGCCGAGATCGCCGCTGCGAAGTCGTAGCAGGGGTAGAGGTGCAGGTGCGTGTCCGCGATCAGGCGGGTCATTTCGCGCTCGCGGCGGCCGGGTCCCCCGCGGCCCCGGCCCCGCGCCCTCCCGTGGCGATCGGCGCGTAGAACTCCAGCGTCGGGGAGACGAAGTAGCCCTCGAACATCGGGTCGAGCCTCGTGTAGAGGCACTTGTTCAGGAACTCCGCGGAGAAGCGCCGGACCAGCCGGTAGCGCTGCGGGTCCTTCAGTCCCGCGTACACCGCGACGGCCGCGGCGTCCCCGTGCCGCTCGTGGCGCCGGGAGACGAGGGACGACGTCTCGATCAGGTCGTAGGCCGCCATCTTCGCCGGGTCGCCGAGGCCGCGCTCGCTCCCGCCTTCGACCTGGATGCCACCGGCCGGATCCGGCAGCGCGTTGTAGCGGCCCCAGCCGGCAACGTACAGCCGGGCGCCGGGCTTGAGATACCCCTCCAGCCAGCGCGCGGCCTCGACCCGCGTCTCGTGGCTGAAGCGTCGGGCAGTCTGCGCCGTGAACACGAGCGTGTAGCCGGCGGCGAGTACGACGGCGGCAGCCGCGGTGGCGCGCTTCCACGCCGCGCGCGAGGTCAGCCACTCCCCCTGCCAGAGGCCGGCGAAGAGGGCGCCCGCCGGCAGCACCGGCAGGTAGTAGCGGATCGGCGTCAGCGACCAGCTCCCTGTCACGCCGAAGAACAGGAGCGCGAACCCGATCACCACCGCCTTGCGCCGATCCAGGGTGGCCGTCGCCCAGAGCGTCCCCGCGATGGCCGAGACGTAGAGGCCGAGGCCGAAGCTGAAGGGCCAGGCCGCGGCGATCTGGTAGACGTAACGGTGGTACTGGATGCCCGCGGCCGGGACGCTGAAGCCGTAGTGGCCGCCGACGGTGTGCCGCCGCTCGTAGGCCATCGCCGCCAGCGTGTCGGACAGGCGGATGAAGCTGAACGGCGTCACCAGGAAACAGAAGAGCAGCGCGCAGGCGCCGGCCGTGGCGAGGCCGAGCGCCTTGCGGCGCAGCGGCACGGGCGAGAGGGCCGCTGCCAGCAGGATGGCGACGGCAGCCAGGGCGGCGGTGTATTTGCTCCCCGTCGCGAGGCCGAGTGCCGCGCCTGCCAGCGCCCAATCGTGCCAACGGTCGCGCCGCAGCAGTCGCACGGAGGCGAGCAGCGTGACGACGACCCAGAAGGTCATCATCACGTCGGTCACGGCGACGTGGCTCTCCCAGACGCTCAGCGGGAGCAGCGCCGCCCAGAGCGCCGCCAGCAGCGCGCCGGATGCCCGAGCGCCCAGCTCGCGGGCCAGCAGGTAGACGGCGGGTGCGGTCATCGCGCCGAAGAAGGCGCTCCACGAGCGCCCGACGACGTGCATCTGCCAGACCTCGTGCAGCAGGCCGAGCCGTCGCAACACCCAGGAGGTGCCGGCGGTCAGGTAGATGAGGAACTGGGGGTAATTGAGGAAGCCCGGGTCCGGCCTGTGGAAGGAGACGAGCTGGGCGTACTTCAGCACGTAATCGAACTCGTCGGGGTGCAGGTCGACTCTTGATGGCGCCCCCCAGCGGATGCCCCAGAACCGGAGCGTCGCCGCGACGAGCGTCACGACGGCGAGCAGCCAGCCGCGGTTCTTCTCGAGCCACGCGGCCGCGTCGGCGCGCCGCCGCGCCGGCGCGGCGCTCTCACCAGGATTCATCGCAGAAACTATACCATCGGGCGGGCGGCCGGCACGGGACGGAAACACGAAGCCCCCCGCGCCGCTTCCGGCGGGGGGGCTGCTGTCAGTCTGCGATGCGAGATGCCTGCCGGCCTACGGCCACTTCGTCAGGACGATGGGCGTCCGCTCGTCGGGCGTGCCCGGATCGCGGTCGCCGCGCGCGATCGTGGAGTTCATGAAGCCCACCTCCTCGCCGGAGTGGGGGTACCACTTCGCGGCGATCGGGCCGTAGCCCTGCACGAAGGGGGGCTGGCCGTTGCGCGCCTCGGTCGTCCGGCAGATCGAGTTGGTGGCCTTGACGTGCTCCCACGGGGTGGCGTGCCAGGCGCCGTCGATCTTGACGATGATCCAGTTGTTGCCGACGGACTTCCCGTTCCGGTTCGGCCAGTTCGGGGGCAGGTTCCACGACCAGCAGATGGTCGGGTCCGGCATCTTGGGGTTGATCTCGGTGATCTTGAAGCTCGTGTCGATGACCTTCCAGCCGCTCGGGTTCCTCTGGCCGTCCCAGATGATCTCGTTGGCGGGGATGGCGTCGGCGAGCGGGTTCACGCCGGTGCCGGTCCCGCCTCCGTTGTTGGGCTTCGTGGGCTGGGTCGGCAGCTCCGTTGCCTTGCCGCAAGCCATGATGCCGGCGATGGCGAAGCCCGTCACGACGACCAGGGCCGCCGCGGCCACGGCGCGGAAGAACTTCCTCACTCTCTTCGTCCGTCCAGAACTCATGCGCGTTGCCCTCCCCTGAGTTTGCCGAACTATAGGGGTATTGCCGGAATTGTCAAGGTGTCGGGCGTCACCTTCCGCGCGACAGCGTGGCGCGGGCGCGAAAAAAGCCCCCGCGCCTCGCGGGGCGCGGGGGCTGGTACCGGTCGGGGGCGCTGGGTGCGCTAGAAGGGGTAGGTCGTCTTGATGATCGGCGAGCGCCCCGTGGGCGTGTCAGGGTGCGGGCCGCGGGCGACCGTGGTGAACACGAAGCCGATCTCCTCGCCCTTCTCGAAATGATGTTCGGCGATCGCGCCGGTGGATTGGATGAACTGCTGGGACTGGCTGGGGCACTGCTCCGTCGTCACGAAGTAGGTCCCGCCGGGCTTGATCCCCTCCCAGACGCCGCCGTGCCAGACCCCGTTGATCTTGCCGATGACCCAGCCGCTGCCGATGATCTTCCCGGTCTGCGGCCAGCTGGCGGGGTTGGTGAAGTTGAAGTAGACGCACGGGCCGATGGTATCGCACATGGGCGGGTTGTGGACCGAGCACCCCGCCGTGCCATTGGGCTGAATCGAGACGTTCTTCATCTCGGCGGTGATCGGCCACGCGGTCGGGTTCGGGCCGCCGTCCCAGACGATGGTTGTCGGGTCGATCGCGTCCTTGCCGTTGCCCGGCGGCGGGGTGCCGCCACCGCCGCCGCCGGACGGGGGCGGCTGGGTGTTGGTGCCCTGGAAGTCCTCGGCGATGACGCCGTTGACGGCGTGCGGGTTGTCGAAGGCGTTGGTCTCCGTGAACCTGAAGAAGAGGGTCGTCGCGCCGCTGTCGACGAAGTGCGCGTCGACGAACCCGACCCGCCCGCCGGTGATGTAGCTCTTGAAGTCGCCGTGGAGGCTGCCGTCGGCGTTGATGGTGTAGGTGCCGTAGATCGTCGGCGTGGAGCGGTGGCCCGCGGTGCCCTGGTAGGTCATGTCCTCCTTGAACACCAGGTCGAAGGAGTCACCGTTGCCGCTGATCGCCTCCGTCTGCCAGATGCCGTAGGCGTACTTGTTGGAAGGCCCGGTGCCGTCCGGGCCGCTCGAGTCGGAACTCCCGCAGGCGGCCAGGGAAACCAGCGCCGCCAGGCACAACAGCGAACTCAGAACCTTCCTCATGCCGTCACCTCTCCAACGTTGCCTGCACGCTCCTCTTGCCGCCAAGGGAGCAACCGGGGCGGATTCTCGGGATCACGCGGGAGATTGTCAAGTATTCTCACGGCGAATTGCCTTCCGCGGGTCCGCCGGGCAGTTTTGCTAGAATCCCGCCGTGCAAGGCGCAGGCGGGACATCGACGACGACGCGATCCGCGGGGATTCTCGCGGGGATCGGCCTCGCGGCCGGCGCCGTCCTCGTGGTGCTGGTGCTCGGCGAAGCGGCGCTGCGGCTCGTCGGCTACCGCCCGCCGGTGCTCGTGCCGCCGGCCGTGAAGGGCACCTACCGCTTCGAGCCGGGCGCCAGCTTCACCTACGTCGGCTACCGCCCGGGAAGCCCCGTGGAGTTCCGCACGCCGATCGTGCTCAACCGGCTCGGGTTCCACGACCGCGACTACGCGCCCGCCCGCCCTGAGGAGCGCACGTACCGCGTCCTCGTCCTCGGCGACTCCTACGTCGCGGCGATGGAGGTCGAGACCGCCCAGACGTTCCACAAGCTGCTGGAGGCGCGGCTCAACGCCGAGAACCCCCTCGGGCGCGGGCGCTACGAAGTGATCGCCTTCGGGCAGGGCAACCGCGCGCAGGAGGCGGAGCTGGGGTGGCTCAGGCGCTTCGGCCCCGAGTACCGGCCGGACCTGGTGCTGCTCGTCTTCTTCTGCGGCAACGACGTGATGGAGAACTCGCCGGCGACCTACCGGAAGGCCTCGAACTACGCCACCTTCTACCAGAAGGTCGTCGCGCCGAAGAAGCTCGCGCTCTACGACCGGCTCTTCGTCCTGCGGCGCTCGCGGCTCAACGGCTTCGTGGCGGAGCGGGCCGCGGCGTACTACTCCGCGCACCTGGACCTCTTCGACCGGAGCGTGACACGCGAGCAGCTGCTGGGCCCGGACGCCGAGGTGTACCGGGTCCCCCCGGCCGCTGAGTGGGTGGAGGCGTGGGGCCTCACGCGCGGGCTCCTCGGGGAGGTGCGCGCGGAGGCCGGGCGCCAGGGCGCCGCCTTCGCGATGGCCGTCATCTCGGGCCCCCAGGTGATCGGCGAGGCCTCGCAGGACCGGCTCTGGGCGGGGAGCGCCGCAGGTATGGATCTCGAGCAGCCCGAGAAATGGGTGCTCGGCTGGTGCGCCGAAGAGCGCGTCCCGTGTCTCTCGCTCGGGAAGGCCTTCCGCGAGGCCGGGCGCGAGCGCGTCTTCTGGCGCTACGACGCGCACCTCACGCCGTTCGGGCACTCCGTCGCGGCAGACGCGCTCTACCCGTTTCTCGTGGGCCTCGCCGCGGATGGCGCGGGCCCCGCGAAGGGGGGCCGCTAGGGCCAGCGCGTCTTGATGATCGGCGAGCGCTCCCGCGGCGATCCGGCGGAGATGCCGGAGCGGCAGGGCGTGCTCGCCATGAAGGCGATCTCCTCGCCGGATTTCGGGTACCAGCTGTCGATCGGGCTGGCCGAGGCCTGGATGAAGGGCGGTTGGCCCGGCTTGGCCTCGAGCGTGACGCGGTTCGTGCTCGCGCGCAGCCACTCCCACGTCGCCGCGTGCCACTGCCCGCCGATCCTGGCAAAGACCCACATATTCCCCAGCACGCCGTTGGAGTACTCGACGGGCCAGCCGGGCTGCGACCAGTCCCACGCGATCGTCAGGCCCGAAATGCGGATGTTGCTCAGCCTGGCGGTCACCTTGAACTTGGCGGGGCTCGGGTGGTGGAACGTGACCTTCGTGATGTCGAGCTGGTCGCGGGGGTCCCCCCCACCGGGCGGGGGCGCCTTCTCGATCGAGATCGTGTACTGGGCGCTCGCCTTCCCGGTCGTGGCCTTGACGACGGTCTTCCCGAGCTGCGACCCCGCCGTGAAGGTGACCACGGCCTTGCCGCCGACGATGGTGACCTTCTCCGCGTCGAGCGTGCCCAGCGCCGAGTCCAGCTCCACCTTCACCTTGACGCCGTCGTCGACCGGGCCGCCGTCCTCGTTGGCGGCGTTGATCGTGAGATTGAGGCTCGCCTTCGGGGCGACCGCGGTCTTCTCGCCCTGGATGTTCAGGACCACCGTGCTCGGGCCCGTGACCTTCTCGAAGACCCCGCACGCCGCGGAGAGAAGCGCCGCGACGAGCACAAGTCCCGCGATCCCGATGGAGACACCCGCTGTCCTGAGGCTCCCGCCGGCACGTTCCCGTTCATTCGTCATGACAGTCTCCTTCGCCTTCGTGATGGTTCCGCCAACGCGCACATGATATCAGAATCATTCTTATCTCGCAATGGATAACATGCTGATATTGATGCGACTTCCTGCCATGGTTTTGTGACGTAGATCACCTGGCGGCGGTCGCAGGGGGTGCCTTGGAGAGCGGGACCGGAGCGGTGCCCGCGCGGGACCTCAGAGGGATTTGAGCACCCGCGCCGGGATGCCCGCCGCCACCGAGTCCCGCGGGATCTCGCCGAGGACGACCGCACCGGCGCCGAGGACGCAGTGCTCGCCGATGCGCGCCTTGTCGGTCACGGTCACGTGCGCCCCGAACCAGCAGTTTCGGCCGACGATGGTCTCCCGCATCTCGAAGCTCCCCTCCTGCTGCGAGAAGGGGACGGGGCTCGTGTAGTCGTACGCGCCGCCGCTGACGAAATAGGCGAAGGAGCCGACCACGGTGAACTCGCCGATCTCGAGCCGCTTCGCCGACGTGAGCTGGCAGTTGGTCGAGACGTTCACGCCCTCGCCCAGCTCGATGTCGCCGTTCTTGCAGGAGAGGATCGTGTTGCGCCCGAGGAACACGCGCGGGCCGAGCGTGATCCCGGCGTTTGTCTCGCCCTTGGCGTCGAGCACGACGTTGTCGTCGATCACGACGCGGTCGCCGAGGCGGACTTTGTGCGGGTGGCGCAGCGTCACCCCGCGCCCGAAGACCACGCCGCCGCCGCAGCTGCCGAGGATCGTGGGGTAGAGGCGCCGGCGCAGGAACAGGCCGAGGGCGCCGGGGAGCGAGCCGCAGAGGCTGGTGACGATCTCGGCCCAGACGGCGCGCGGCAGGCTGACGTCGCCCCACGCGAAGGCGCGGTACTTGCCGGCGCCGCCCGAGAAGCCTCCGGGGAAGAGGCCGCCGAACTTGTGCTGGTGATCGGTGCTCATCGTGACCGTGTCCGCTCCGGGATCCTGGCGCTCGGCGCCTTCGTCCGTGCGCGCTGCGGGGTCCTGCCGCTGCGCACCCCCACCGTACTCCCTTCGGTCCGTCCGGCGGGGGTCCCCCGCTCCGCGTCACCCCTCCGCTGTTTCAGGGCCTTCACGTGCGCGTTCTCCGGCTTCCTTCCCCGTCCACGGCCGCCGGGCTGTGACCCCAGTTCTAGGTTCCGTTCTTGCGACAAAGAAAATACCAGCCGCTGGCGGCGAAGCGCGGCAGGAAGTCCGCGAGGCGGCTGTCGAAGCGGTCGACCGCGGGGCTCTTCCCGAAGACCACGCCGAAGATGAAGATGGAGTTCACGGTCCCGGTGAGCGCGAGCCCCGCCCGCGCGAAGATGTCGCGCATCTCGCGGACCGTGAACTTCTGGACGTGGTCCTGGTCCGGGTTGGAGGTGTGCACGGCGCACTTGGTGGCGTGGTCGAGCATCCCGAACGCGCGGCGCACCGGGTCGATGACGCGGCCGATGCCGAGCCGGCGGCGCAGGAAGATCTCGATCCTGCCGAGCACCTCGCGCGGCCCGTAGCCGTTCGGCACGGTGACCATGAGCGTGCCGCCGGGCGCGAGGTGGCGCGCGATCGAGTCCACGAGCGGCTGCGGCTCGTGCAGGTGCTCGAGGACCTCGGAGCAGATGATCAGGTCGAACGTCTCGCCGAGGTCGAAGCTCGCCCCGGGCACGACGGCGAAGCGCGCGTTCGGGTAGCGGTTGGCGCCGACGTTGCGCTCGATCGAGGCGGCGTTGACGTCGACGCCCACGACCGGCACGCCGAGCGCCGCAACGGGGAAGGTCAGCGGGCCGTTGCCGCAGCCGACGTCGAGGACCTTCAGGCCGGGTTTCGCCGCCCGCAGGCGCTCGATCAGCGCAAAGATGAAGTCGAGTTTCTTCTTCCCGCCGGGGATCGCCTGGTAGTCGGTCGCGCCGTAGAAGCGCTCCCGTGCCGCGTCCGCCGCTGCCGTCCCAACGCCCATGGCGCCGCCTACCGCCGGCTAGACGCCCATCGCGAGCTTGCGGAGTATGCGCTTGAAGGGCGAGAGCGCCCGTACGAGGAACCCGGCCCAGGGCGAGTAGTAGAAGTAGAGCAGGACCGCCTTGAAGGGGTGGGTCTTGAGATAGACGCGGAAGGGAAAGAGCCGGAAGCAGTGCAGAATCTCCTCGCGCGGGAAGCCGGGGAGCCGCAGCGCGGTGTCGGTCTGCCCGATGAACTCGGCGTTCTCCCGCTCCGGGTCGATCAGGCCCTCCTTCACGGCGATGTCCCCGAGGACGGTCCCGGGGTAGACCTCGAAGATGTGCAGCGTGAAGGCGTCCGGCATGATCCGCTGCGCGAGGCGCACGGAGTCCATGTGGATCTCGGGGGTCTCGTGCGGCAGGCCGATGAGGAAGTGCGACTTGGTCCGGAAGCCGGCCTTCCGGCACATCTCGAAGGCGTGCGCGATCTGGTCGTTGGTCATCCGGCGGTTGAGCACCTTGGTGCGGAACTCCTCGTTGCCGTGCTCGATGCCCATCACGACCCGCGTGCAGCCGGCGTCCTTGAGCGCCGCGCAGAGTTCCTCGGTGATCTGCTCGGGCCGCGCGTTGATGAAGAACGGGAGCTTGAACTCCTTCTTGTAGGCCGCGCAGAAACCGAGCGAGAAGCGCTTGTCGGCGAGGAACGTGTCGTCGTTGAGATAGAGGTAGCGGACCTTGTAGCGTTTGACGACCCGCCGCACCTCCTCGATGGCGTACTCGACGCTCGGGTAGCGGACGTACTTGCCCTCCTGCGTCTTGCGCAGCACGTGGTTCGAGCAGTAGGTGCAGGTGTAGGGGCAGCCGCGGCCGAACTGGAAGTTCGCGGTCTCGATGTCCGAGTCGATGATCGCCTGGTAGTCGACCATCTCGCGGTCGTAGAACGGCAGGCTGTCGAGGTCCTGGATGAACGGGCGCGTCGGGTTCTTCACGATCGAGCCGTCCGGCTTCTTGACCCAGAGGTTCTTGATGCCGTCGACCGGCCTGCCGTCGCGCAGCGCCTCCACCAGCTCGAGCATCGGGTACTCGCCCTCGCCGATGCAGATCGCGTCCAGCCCCTGGACCTCGCCGAGGCACTCGGGCACGACGGTCGGGTGCGCGCCGCCGAAGATGGTGAAGGCCTTCCAGGGGCGCAGCTCCTCGATGATCTTCTTCGCGTAGCGCCACTGCGGGTAGACCACGGACATGCCGACGACGTCCGGCTGGTACTCCGCGATCGCCTTCTTCAGGGGTTCCATGTCGAAGGCGCCGAACATGTGGTGCAGCCGCGTGTCGTGGCCGTGCGCTTTCAGCACCGCGCTGATGATGCCGGTGCCGAACTGGTAGCTCATCGCGCCGCCGCGCACGTTGATGTCGGTGTAGATGAACAGGACTTTCATGCGCGCGTGTTCTAGCGCCGGCCGTCGCCAAAGTCAACCGCGCGCACGGTGACCGCCCCGAGCGCGAGGCCGCGGCGGTCGTGCGGGACGGCCGCGTCCAGCAGGCGGATGCGCTTCTCCTGCCAGGGCTGCCAGAGGCCGGTCCGCAGCTCGTACCTGCCCGGCGGCACCGTCGCGGGGAGCGCGAAGCGCAGGAAGCACCCCTCCTCCCGGTCGTCACCCGCGGGGGCTCGCGCGTCCGACAGCAGGGGGTGGTCGCCCTGGAACGCGACCCGGCCGTCCTCGCCGACCCCGTGGACCCAGAAGGCGAGGCGGTCGGGGCGCTCAAGCCCCTCCGGCAGCCGCAGCCGGTACTCCAGGCCGACAAAGGCCCCGGGGCGGACGTCGGCGCTCTCGGCCCGGTACGCCGCCAGCTCGACGCCGCCGCGGAACCGGGCGCCGGCCTGCTGGAAGGGCGGGGTGCGCGGCGCCGACCCCAGACGCTCCTTCGCGCCGGTGCG
>DATDCY010000063.1 GCA_036524115.1 bacterium
CCCCCGCCAGGGCAGGCGCGGGCCCGCGACCAGGGTCTCGAGCAGGAGCAGCGCGAGCAGCGCGCCCAGCAGCGGCGGCGCGAGGCTGCGCTCGCCGAGGCGCGACGGATCGCCCTCGACGCCGCCGGGCTTCACGTCCACCAGCTCCGCGCGCACCGGGCGCAGGCGCTCGGCGATCTCGTCGGCCGACAGCGCGGCCAGCTCGGACTCCGCGGCCGGGACGTTCACCGCGACGAGCCCCTCGCGCCCCGGACGCGACCAGCGGTAGAAGCCGGTCTCCGCGGCCGGCGGGAAGACGGCGACGCTTCCCGACCCGTCGGCACGGAACGCCGCCTCGGCCCGCGCGCCCGCCGGTGACTCCAGCGTCGCGCTCCCCCCCGCCAGCTCCGGCCCTCCCGCCACCGTGAGCGCATCGCCGGCGACGCGCTCGGCGTCGGAGGCCTCCACGAGGTTGCCCGCGAGCCAGAGCACGAGCCGCTGGACGAGGGGGACGTACGCGGGACGGGTGGGCAGGTCGTTCCCGGCGAGGTCCGCGGTCGACGCCACGAAGACGACGCGCCCGCGCCCGACCCGCTGCTCGAGCAGCCACGGCGCGCCGTCCTCGAAGCGCGCGAGCACGCGCGCCGCGGGCGACGGGGGCCCGAGCTGCGCGCGCAGCGTGAACGAGGCCGTCGCGAACGTGCCGCCCGCCGGCGGCGCGAAGACAGTCAGCGGCGGCGCGGCGAAGTCGACGTCGCCGACGCGCCAGGGGCGATCGGGGTTGGCCGCCGCCGTCCCGGACACCGGCGCGGGGAGCAGCCCCCCGAGCGTCCGCCGCCACGCCTCCGCGTCGCACGCGCCGCCCCAGAACACGAGCAGCCCGCCGCCGTCCGACACATGCTTCGCCAGCCGTCGCCCCGCCTCCTCGCCGGGCGCCCGCACGTTGGCGAGCACCACCACGGAGGTCCCCTCGGGGATGCTCGCGGGCGCCTCCGGCCCCGCGGTGCCGATGCGCACCGGCACCGTCGCCGCCAGCCGCTCGTGACGCAGCGCCTCCTGGAGGAAGAACGTCTCGCCCTGGGCGAACGACGCGCCGGGGTCGCCGTCGACCACCAGCGCGTCGATCGGTGGCGCGACCTCGAGTGCCAGTCGGCGCCGGTCGTCCGCCGGGTAGCGGTCGGGGGGGACCCGGACCTCGACGCGCCGCGCCCCGCCCGCCGCCGGCCGCACCGCGAAGGGGACGCGGCCCCTCGTGCCGGGCGGGATGCTCTCGATCCGGCTCGCCGCGAGCGCGCCATCGAGCCACAGCTCCACGGGCACGACGCGCTCCGGCCCGCCGTTGAGGACCTCTGCGGCGACCTCCCGCGGCTCCCCGGCGATCGTGCTCTCGCCCCTGGCGGCCAGGCCGACGACGCCCGCGCGGTTGCGCGCGCCGTCCCCGGCCAGGCGCAGCAGCCGCACGGGGACCGAGGTGTCGATGGCCGCCAGCTGCGCGAACGCGAGCCGCTCCCACCCGCCGCGCGCCAGGTCGCTGATCACCACGATCCGCCGCTGCCGCCCGCCGGCCTCCCGCAGCAGGCGGTAGGCCTCGCCGAAGGCACGGCCGGGATCGGCGACCGCGGGGCGCGCCGCCGCGGCGGCCACTGCCGCGAGATACTGGTCGCGATCGAGCCATCGCGCCGCCTCCGGGGCCCCGGGGGCCGCGGCCGCCTCGATCAGCGCGAAGCGCTCCCCCCGCACCCCGCGGGCGGCCAGCGCGCGCGCCAGGTCACGGGCGGCCTCGAAGCGCTGGCGGTCGTCCGCCGAGAGCGCCGTCATGCTCAGTGACGTGTCCAGGATCACCGCTGTGAAGCCGGGCTCGCCCTCGCGGAAGGACGCGCCCGGGGCCTGCAGCACCGGCCGCGCCAGCAGCGCCGCGAACGCGAGCACGGCCAGGCAGCGCAGGGCCAGCAGCAGGAGGCGCCGCAGCCGCAGCCGCCGCGACGAGCGGCGCTGCGCGATCAACAGGAAGCGCACCGCGGGGAAGTCGACCTGGGCCTCGCGCCGGCGTTGGAGCAGGTGGATCGCCACCGGCACGGCGATCGCCAGCGCGAACAGCAGGTTCAGCGGCGAGAGGAAGCCGAGCTGCACCCGCTCACCCTCCCCGGCGCGCCAGGTAGCGCACCAGCGCCGCGTCGAGCGGCTCGTCGGTGACGATCAGGTCGTGGTCCGCCCCGGCCCGCCGGCAGAGCTCGCGCACCCGCGCCAGGTGCTCGGCCACCGCCGCCCGGTACTCGTCCCGGATCTCGCGCGGGTCGGTCGTCAGCTCCAGCGGCTCCTCGAGGTCCACGAACCGCGTGACCTTGCGGAACGGCAGGTCCAGCTCGTCGCGGTCGGCGACCTGCAGCACCATCAGGTCGTTGCGCCGGTGGTGCAGGTGCCGCAGGCCCAGCGCGAGGCCCTCCGGGTCGTCGAGCAGGTCCGAGATCAGCACGCACAGGCCGCGCCGGTGCAGCCCCCCGGCGATCTCCGCCAGCGCGGCGCGCACGTCGGTGCGCCCGGCCGGGCGCGCGGCCTCCAGCTCGGCGATGATCGCGTGCAGGTGGTGCGGCTGCGAACGCGGCGCGAGCACGCGCGGCCCCTCCTCGCGCATCACCACGAGGCCGACGGCATCACGCTGCAGCAGCATCAGGTAGGCAAGGGATGCGGCAATGGTCGCGGCGCAGTCGAACTTGGAGAATCCCGCGGCGTCCCCCGCGTAGCGCATCGAGGCGCTCGCGTCGACGAAGAGGTGCGCCCGCAGGTTGGTCTCGGCCTCGTACTCCTTGACGAAGTAGCGGTCCTGGCGCCCGAAGAGCTTCCAGTCGATGCGGCGCAACTCGTCCCCCGGCGCGTACGGCCGGTGCTCGGAGAACTCCACCGAGAGACCGCGCAGCGAGCTGCGGTGCAGCCCCGCCATGAGGCCCTCGACGACGTGGCGCGCGCGCAGCCCGAGGTTCGAGATCCGGGCGAGGACGACCGGGTCGAAGTAGCGCCCGGGGCGGCCCGGCGCGCCGCGCGGCGGTGCGACGCTAGCGTCCATCCCCGGGCAGCGCCTCCAGGAGCCGGGCGACGATGTCGCGGGCGGACACGCCCTCGGCCTCCGCGGTGAAGTTCGTCAGGATGCGGTGCTGGAGCACCGCCGGCGCCAGCGCGCGCACGTCCTCGACGGCGGCGGCATAGCGGCCCGAGAGCACGGCGCGCGCCTTGGCGCCGAGCACGAGGTACTGCGAGGCGCGGGGGCCCGCGCCCCAGGAGACGTGGTCGCGCACGAACTTCGGCGCGCCCGGGGAGGCCGGCCGGCTCGCCTGCGCGAGGCGCACCGCGTACTCGATGACGGGGCTCGCCGCCGGCACGCGGCGGACCAGCTCCTGGAAGGCGAGGATGCGCGCGGCATCCAGCACGGGGGCGGCGGCCGCGGTGCCGGCGGCGGTCGTCGTGCCGACGATCCGCACCTCCTCCTCGAAGCTCGGGTAGTCGAGGTAGACGCTGAACATGAAGCGGTCGAGCTGCGCCTCGGGCAGCGGGTAGGTCCCCTCCTGCTCGATCGGGTTCTGCGTGGCCAGCACGAAGAACGGCAGCTCCAGCGGGTAGGTCTGCCCGCCGGCGGTCACCTGGTACTCCTGCATCGCCTGCAGCAGCGCCGCCTGCGTCTTCGGCGGCGTGCGATTGATCTCGTCGGCGAGCAGCACGTTCGTGAAGACCGGCCCCTTGAGGAAGCGGAAGAAGCGCCGGCGCTCCGCGTCCTCCTCGAGCACCTCGGTGCCCGTGATGTCGGAGGGCATCAGGTCGGGCGTGAACTGGACGCGGTTGAACGACAGGTGCAGCGCCTGCGCCAGCGTGCTCACGAGCAGGGTCTTGGCCAGCCCCGGCACGCCGATGAGCAGGCAGTGCCCGCTCGTGAAGAGGCTGGTGAGCAGCTCCTCGACGACTTTCTCCTGCCCGACGATCACCTTGCCGATCTGCTCGCGGATCGCCGCCTGCGCCCGCACCAGCTCCTCCGCCTGACGCACGTCCTCCGCCTCACGCCACTGGGGTGCCTGCATCGTCTCTCCTTCCTCGCGCCCGCGCTACGGGCCGCCCACGACCGACCGTTGAAAGACCTCGTCCCCCGGCCCCAGGCGCAGCGCCGCGACCGCCGCGGTCTGGGCCCCCGCGGCGTCGCCGAGCCGGCGCAGCGCCCGCGCCAGGTCGCGCCAGGCGTAGGGGTTGAAGGGATTGACCTCGAGCGACGCCCGCCACGCCGCCGCCGCGCCCGGCCCGTCCCCGAC
>DATDCY010000064.1 GCA_036524115.1 bacterium
AGGTAGAAGAGATGGGGATCCCCGTTGGGGACGGAGCCCCTCAGGAAGCTGAACTTGTGCTTGATGTAGCTGCTCGGGGTCACGTGGTCCGTGAGACCGAGGATGAAGAAGTAGAGGCGCTTGCCCAGACTCTTGAGTTCCCTCAGGAAGTCGTCGGTGGCAGCCTCCGGTGAAAGGCTCATCCGGTCCCCGTAGATCGCCTTGAGGAACCGGATGTCGTTCTTGATGTCCTCCGTCCGGTAGGCGTTGTGGAATTCCGCGTGTTCGCGGTTGATCCCGAACTCCTCGACGAGGCGAAGTTCCGTGCCTTGGGCCCTGGCGTCTTCCATGATCTCCTCCTCGGACCAGTATTGGCGCGCGGGTTCTCGCCGACGTTGTGGTGCGTCAGCCGCTCGGGCGATGGGCGGATCAGCCGCAGCGCGCCGCCCTGCTATACTTTACTCCATGGCAATGCAGCTGCGGGGGATATCCGCGGAGATGATCGCGTTCGCCTGTTCGCTCCCGTGCCTGCTCTGCGCCTGCGCGTCGGCCGGCCCGGCGCCCGCCGCGCTCCAGGTCGTCGCGAAGGTCGACCTCGCACGCTACGCCGGCCGGTGGTACGAGATCGCCAGCTTCCCCCAGAGCTTCCAGAAGGGGTGCACGGACTCGCGCGCGGACTACCGCCTCCGCGGAGACGGCACGGTCGAAGTGCTCAACAGCTGCCTGCGCGACGGCAGGGTGGACACGGCGAAGGGCAGGGCCTGGGTGGTGGACAAGGCCACGGGCGCCAAGCTCAAGGTCTCGTTCTTCTGGCCGTTCCGGGGCGACTACTGGATCATCGAACTGGGCGGTGACTACGAGTACGCCGTGGTCTCGGCGCCGTCCATGAAGTACCTCTGGATCCTCTCGCGGACGCCGCAGATGGACGAGCAGCGCTACCAGGAGATCGTCGGCAGGTTGCGGGAACGGGGATTCGACGTCGCGAAGCTCAACCGGACGCCGCAGGGGAACCGCAAGGACTAGCCGCCTTTCCCGAGACGAGAACCGCAAGAGCATTGTAGCTTCCCCGTGCTTGACGCCCGCCACCCCGCGTACTACCGTGTAACACAAGGAGGATCTGCGATGGGCGATACGGTGACGGTCAGGCTTCCGGCGAAGCTCAGAGGGGAGCTGGAGCGCGTGGCGCGCAGCGAGAAGGCATCCAAGAGCGACATCGTCCGCGACGCGGTGGCACGCTACCTCGCGGTCCGGCGTTTCCGGGCGCTGCGGGCAGGCGTGCTGCCGTTCGCGGAGGCCCAGGGGATTCTCACCGACGAGGACGTCTTCAAGGCGCTCTCGTGAGGATCGTCTTCGACGCGAACGTCCTCGTGGCCGCCTTTGCCGCGCGGGGGCTCTGCGCCGACCTCTTCGAGGCTTGCCTCTCCACTCACGAGTGCGTGGCCGCCCCGCGGATCCTCGCGGAAACCGAGGATGCGCTGCGGCGCAAGGTGCGGCTTCCGGCGCCAAGGGCGACCGCCATCCGCCGCTTCCTGGAGGAGCATCTGCGCGTGGTGACGCCGGCGGCCGTCGAGCGCGATGCCTGCCGCGACCCGGACGATCTCCCGGTCCTCGGCGCCGCCCTTGCCGCAGGTGCGGACTGCATCGTCAGCGGGGACAGGGACCTGCTCGAACTCGGGAGTTTCCGGGGCATCCCGATCCTCGCGCCGCGCGCGCTCTGGGAGCGGATCAGCGCGGCCTGAAGCCGCCGAGCCGACTGGCTTCGTGGCGCAGATGAAACCCGACGCCTTCGGCGGCTGCCCGCGCCTGATCTCGGACCGGTTCAAGGCGACGTTCCCCGCCGCTATCGCGGAGGAGGCCGCCGCGATCGCCGCCGCCATCCGCGGCTGCCCGGTGCGGGTCGCGAGCGTGCCCGAGGGCGCCCGCATCGTCGTCCCGCTCGACCCGAAGGCCGGCGACGCCGACGCTATCATCGCGCGTCTGGTGGCCGCGTTCGAGGACCTGGAGCGGCGCAGCGCCGGGGCGACCGTCTCCCTCGAGCGCGAGCAGTGGTACGCCGAGGAGGACCGCGACGCCCGCCACCCCGACGAGTTCCGCCCCTTCCTCGCGGCGCCCGGGCTCCTCGTCACCCCCGCCTGGCTGGCGCGCGAGCCCGCCCCCGGGCAGCAGGTCCTCGCGATCGACCCCGGGGCGGCCTTCGGGTCCGGCTACCACGCCAGCACGCGGCTCGCCCTCGGGCTGCTGCGCGAGCGGACGGCGGCCGTAGTCCCGCGGCGGATGCTCGACGTCGGCACGGGCACCGGCATCCTCGCGCTGGCCGGCGCTCTCTGGGGCGCCGCCGAGGTGACGGCCGTGGACGTCAAGCCGGAGGCCGTGGCGGCCGCCCGGGCGAACGCCACGCGCAACGGCCTGGCCGCGCGGGTGCGGGTCTGCGGCGAGCTGCCGCGGCCCGGGGAGGGCGCGTTCGACCTCATCGTCGCGAACATCACGGCGGACGTGCTGCTGCGCCTCGCCGCGGATCTGGTATCCCGGCTCGCGGCGGGGGGCGCGCTCGTGCTCTCGGGCATGCTCGCCGACCTGCAGTCCGAGGAGGTCTGCGCCGCCTGCGAAGCGCTGGGCTGCCGCCGGGCGGCCTCGCGCGTCGAGGGGGAGTGGGAGGCGCTGCTCTTCGAAGGACCGGGGTAGCGCGGGGGGCCGGACGGGTTCCCGTTCAGGGCGTGCCGAGCTTCGGCGCGGGCCCGACACCCTGCTCCCGTAGGCGCCGGCTTCAGTCCCCCGCCGCCGGGGACGGGCCCCGGCGTGCTAGTCTTTCCACCCGACGAACCGGGAGGAGGCAGACCATGCTGAGATTCGAAGCCGTCAGGAAGGAGACCACGGTCCTCGACACCCGCGCCGGCGGCGCCCGCAAGGTCATCCCCAGCGAGGTGCGCCGCGACCCGCTCACCGGGCGCACGGCGCGCATCTGCCACTTCATGGAGCTGAAGTGGCAGATGCCGGACTTCGCAAAGATGATCGAGGGGACGCAGTCGTGGTGCCCCTTCTGCCGCGAGCGCGTACTGCAGGTCACGCCGCAGTTCCCCCCGGAGATCCTCGCGGAGGGGCGGCTGACGCGCGGCGACATGGTTCTCTTCCCGAACCTCGCGCCCTACGACGCGCTGAGCGCGGTCGCCACCTTCGGCGACCGGCACTTCACGCCGATGACGGAGTTCACGCCCGCGCAGGTCGCGCAGGCCTTCGGGCTCGCGCAGGAGTTCTTCCGCAGGCTGGACGCCGCCGGTCACCCGGAGTCCGCCTACCACGTCGTCAACTGGAACCACATGCCGCCGGCGGGCAGCTCGCTGATCCACAGCCACCTGCAGGTGTTCGCCAGCGCGCACGCGCCGAACCTGCTCGCCCAGGAGCTGGAGGCCGCCGCGCGCCACCACGCCGCGGGCGGACGTGTCTTCTGGGACGAGCTGCTGGAGCACGAGCGCGCCGAGGGGGCACGCTACCTCGGCTCGCGGGGGCGGGCGCACTTCCTGCAGTCGTTCGCGCCGCTGGGTGTCGCGGGGGACGTGCTGGCGATCGTCGAGGGCGTCTCCGCCACGCTGGAGCTGACGGACGCGGACCTGCTCGCGCTCGGCGAGGGGCTCTGCGCGGCGATGAAGGCCTACGACTCGCTCGGGGTGTACGCCTTCAACATGAACTTCTTCACGGGCAGGAGCGGCGACCGCCACGCGCGGTTCCACCTGCTCTTCTCGCCGCGGACCTTCTTTAACCAGGCGCTCGGCGCGACCGACGTCGGCGCGCTGCGCAACCTCTACAACGAGAGCATCTGCATGGCCTACCCCGAGGAGATCGCCGAGCGGCTGCGGCCGTTCTTCGCCGGCTGAGCCCCGGCGGTGCCTCCGCGGCAGTGAAGCGCCGGGGCGGGTGCGTTCCGTCGCCGGCAGCGGGGTGGTGACGATCGGCCCGATTGACCGTACATTGGGTCCGGAACACGCACCGAGCCCGTTTCCCGCCGGCTGACGCCGGCCAGCCAGGAGGAGACCGCCATGGCGCAGAACGCTCCGTTCATCCTCACCCTCGAGCCCGGGACGTACTACTGGTGCAGCTGCGGCAAGAGCGCGAAGGCGCCCTTCTGCGACGGCTCCCACAAGGGCACCGGCAAGGAGCCGGTCGAGTTCGTCCAGGAAAAGAAGGGTCCGGTGCCGCTCTGCGGCTGCACGAGGACCCTGGCGCCGCCGCGCTGCGACGGCTCGCACGCCAGGAAGGAGTAGGCGCGGGAGCGGCTCGCGGCGCATGTGCCCGAGTCGGTATTGACCACGGAGGCGATTCCGGCTAGTTTGCAGTCATGCTGCATTTCTGCGAGGCGCCATGTCGGCCTATCTGACCCGGACACTCGAGCGCTTCGTCGTCGGTCCCGCGGCGCGCTTCCCCGTGCTGCTCCTGACGGGGGCCCGTCAAGTCGGCAAGACGAGCATGCTGCGCAAGCTGGCGGCCCCCGGGCGCACCTACGTCACGCTGGACGACCCACTGGCGCTGCGCCTCGCCCGGGAGGACCCCGCCCTCTTCCTCGAGCGCTACCGCGCCCCGGTGCTGATCGACGAGATCCAGTACGCGCCGCAGGTTCTCCCCCACGTCAAGATAGCGGTGGACCGGACGAAAAAGGGTGCCGGCTTCTGGCTCACCGGGTCGCAGCCCTTCCACCTGATGAAGGGCGTCTCGGAGTCGCTCACCGGTCGCGTGGCGGTCGTCAACCTCCTCGGGCTCTCGCGCCGGGAGCTCCTGGGGCGAGGGAAGGACGCCGACCCCTTCGTGCCGCCGTCGGCGCGGCGGCCGGCCGCGCCTCCCGCGAAGGCCGCCTCGCTCGCCGAGATGTACCGGGCCATCTGGCGCGGATCGTTCCCGGTCGTGGCCACCGACGAGACGGTCGACCGCACGCTCTTCTTCAGCTCGTACTTCCAGACCTATCTCCAGCGTGATGTGCGCGATCTGGCCCGGGTCGGCGACGAGATGGCGTTCATGCGGTTCGTCAGGGCGGCCGCGGCGCGCACCGGCCAACTGTTGAATCTCTCCGAACTGGCGCGGGACGCCGACGTGGCGCCCAACACCGCCAAGTCGTGGCTCTCCATCCTCCTGGCGTCGGGAGTGATCCACCTGCTGGAGCCGTGGCACGGGAACGTGACGAAGCGGCTGGTCAAAGCGCCCAAGCTCTACTTCCTGGACACCGGCTTTGCGTCCTACCTGACGGAGTGGTCGAGCCCGGAGACCCTCGAGGCGGGCGCGATGTCCGGCGCGATGTTCGAGACCTGGGTCGTGGCCGAGATCCTCAAGAGCTACCGGCACAACGGCTTGCAAGCGCCCCTCTTTCACTACCGCGACCGGGACGGGCGGGAGATCGACCTGCTCGTCGTCCGCGACGGCGTGATCCATCCGGTCGAGATCAAGAAGAGCGCGGCACCCCGCCCCGAAGATGCCCGGCACTTCAGGGCAATCGCGGGTGCCGGGGCGCGGGTCGGCGCGGGCGCGGTGGTCTGCCTGACGGCCGAACCGCTGCCGCTGACCCGCGACGTCACCGCCGTACCCGCACATCTTCTCTGACTGCGCGATGACCGGTCGACGGGGCAGACCGTGAATGTGATCCCGAGCAGGTTTCGCATTACCCGGCCGCGTGATCCTGGCTCGAATTGTGCCTCCACGAGGCCAGAGACGTCGTAACGACCCTTAGGCATGGTGAGCTCTCGCCCCTTTGAATTCCTGTGCTCCGGTGTCAGTCACTGCATACCCCATGGCACGATAGCCCCTGAGCCGCTTACGATACATCCGCCCCAGGACAGGTACCTGCTCATCGACGTAGTCGTAGATCTGCACGACCCGCTTGCCTGCATGCGTACGGTGCAACCTGCCGGCGTATTGTTGCAGTGTCCCCCGCCACGAGATCGGCAGCGCGAGAAACATGGTGTCCAGACGGGAGTCGTCGAATCCCTCTCCGATGTAGCGTCCGGTGGCCAGCAGGAGACGCTCCTCACCATCGGGCACCCCGGCCAGACGCTGCGCGACCTCTGCGCGCTGGCGCCGCCCCATGCCGCCACGCAGCACGATGATGTTCTTCGCGAAGTTCTTCAGCCTGGCGGCGAAATACTCGAGGTGTTCCGTCCGCTCCGTGAGCAGGATCGGGGAGCGGCCCTTCTCGAGGGCAAGGAGAAGATCGTTGAAGATCAAGTCGTTCCGCCGTTCGTCGGTGACCAGCGAGGCATAGACCTCCTGGATGCCCAATTCCTGCTCGGCCTTGGGGAGTTGATAGTCCGTTGCCCGGGGAATCACGACATGCTCGACCGTGCTGTCGGCGCCTGTCGTTCTCGCCGTGGTGCGAAAGCGGATCGGCCCACACTGCATAATGATGATGGGGTGATGACCGTCCTTGCGATACGGCGTTGCGGTGAGGCCGAGGACGAACCGAGCCTTGGCCTTCCGAAGCACCTGCTCGAAGGTGAACGCCGACAGGTGGTGACACTCATCCACGATGATCTGGCCGTAGCCGTTCACCAACTCCTCGACCTCGCCCGCGCGACCGATGCTCTGCAGCAGGGCGACGTCCAGAAGTCCTGTGGGTCGGTTCCTGCCGCCGCCGATCTCCCCGACGATTACCTGATCTCCTTTGCTCTCCCCGTCTTGAATGCGCTCGAGAAAGGTCGTCAGCCGCTCCCGCCACTGGTCGAGAAGCTGTCGTCGATGGACGAGCACCAGTGTGCTGACGCCGCGCTCGGCAATCATCCTGGCGCCGACCACCGTCTTTCCAAATGCGGTTGCCGCGGAGAGTATGCCGGTATCGTGGCCGCACAGCGCCTGCACGGCCCGCTCCTGCACTTGGGTCAGCGTCCCTCTGAAGCTCACCTCCAGAGGAATCCCGACTTGCCGCTCGTCGATCACCTCGAGGGCGACCCCGTTCGCATCGAGCAGAGCCTGTAGCTCCTCCCGACATCCCCGGGGCAGCCCGATGTGCCTGGGAAAGTCCTGCGCGCAGGAAATGACCCGCGGCTTGTCGTACGTCGAGAGCCGCATCGCCTGCGCCCTGAAGAATTCCGGATTCTGGAAGGCTGCGAGTCTCACCAGTCGGTTCATGACCTTCGGCGGCAATCCATCCTTCTCGATGAACAGCATGTTCGCCATCACGGCGCGAACCGCCTGCGGCAGCGGGCCGGCTATCCTGGCCTTTCTGCTCATCGAGTCCGCCGGTGGCGTGATCCAGGGGTCAACGCCCTCTTCCTCTTCGGACAGACTGAGACGGACGCCGATCACCGCGTCATGGCGAAGGGCATCGCCCACGACTCCTTGCACTGCAGCCACTTCCATCTTCCGCATCTTCGCGAGAAATGCCCACTGGTCAGCCCATGGTTCCCCCGAAGGAGCAAGAAAGACGCTGTTGCCCTTCTCCCGGGGCTCCTTCTGCAGCGGCAAGGCGACCAGGTTTCCGAATCCGCCTTTCGGCAGCGTGTCCTGACTTGGGAAGAAACGGTCGTAAGACTTCAGAGCCGGCTCAGGGCGGCTCTCCGTGGTGAGCGTCACAAGATGAAAACCGAGACGCCTCGCGAGGCTGGCCGCGACAGGCTCCGCGAAGAGAATCCAGACATGGGCGCCGTTACCTGAGCGCGAGCGCTCGAGATACGCCGGCACTCCCACCCGTTGGGCGCTCTCCAGGAATGCCGCAGCATCTTCCATCCACGAAGCGCCATCGAAGTCGGCGACCAGGAACCGGCACGTTTCGTCCGAAAGCATCGCGTAGACACCGATCGTCTTCTTGCCGGACAAGTGCTCGGTGATCACCTCGTCCGAGAGCGGCCGATACTCCCGGTGTGCGCAGGCGGCGCACTTGATTCTCGGCTTCGCGCAGTAGAGCCGATCCCATTCGTGCACGCAGGAGGGCGAGTAGCCGGAGCGCCCATCCTTCCCCGCCCACCTCGCGGCGTAGACGTCCTCCCGACCGCGGAAGAGTTGCGTGAAGAGGCGGACCTTCTCTTCAGGGGAAGAGCCGGCGTGAACCGAAGTGGCCACGTCCGACTCGTGCGCATGCACAGGAGCTGGCTCAGGCGAAGTAGTTGAGGTTGCTGTTACCGGAAGAACTTCAGGTCGCTCAAGACGCTCCTTGAGGGCACGGTTCTCCGCCCGAAGGCGCTCCACCTCGGCACGGAGGAGCTTGACTTCGTCGGAATGCACTTCCACTACAAGTCAGTCCCGTCCGAGACGATGTAGCAGAAATTCAACCGGCGTGCTCGAAGCGACGGGGAGTGGAATCCACGATGACTTCACGTCCCTCCATCACCCGGGACTGCCGGAAGAAGGACCTCCAGCGCGAGAATCAGTTCCGGGATGCGCTCCGAAGCGACCCGCCAAAGAAGTTCGTGTTTGATCTCGCCATACTCGTGGGCCAGCACGTTTCTCTGGTTGATTACCTTGCGCCAGGGGATCTCGGGGTGGCTCGACTGGAATCCGGTGGATACCCTGTTCGCCGCTTCTCCGATGATCTCGACGTGGCGCTCGACCGCTCCGCGAAGCATCCTGTTCTTCTGATAGTCGTGCAGGGTCTTCCCGGCGACGAACTCCTTGACGGCCCGCGCCGCGTCAAGCATGTCCCAGAGATATGCGGCGTCGGCCTTCTCAGGCTGCATAGAGAATCTCGCGGTTGTTGAGAATCTCGTACCGGCGAAAGGGATTGCGCAGGCCCGACTTCTCGACAAGGTCGATGTCACGGCCGAAGAGATCCCGAAGCTCCTCGATCATCTCGGTCCACTCGTAGAGACTCCACGGGGCGTCCGGGGCGAGGTCAACGAGGATGTCCACATCGCTGCCGGGACTGAAATCGCCGCGCAATATCGACCCGAAGAGGGAGAACTCGACGATCTGCCACTTGCGGCAAAAAGCGGCAATGGTTTCTGCAGAAGGGACGACCAAGGCGTTCGTAACCGGAACCATGAAGATATGATGCCACAAATGCTTAGGCGCCGGGGACGGACGTCGTCTGGCGTTTTTCCGGCAATCCCCTGCCGAGGGGAGTGCTCGAGATGAACCGCGGGAGGGATTGAGCGCCCTGCTGACGGGTGCCTATGCGCAAGAATGGTTTCGTCAGGGCGTATGTTCAATTTGGACGAGTTGTCAACCATCATCATCTTCCCCAAGGGACTATATCTTCGAATATTCTTCTGCCTCAGAAATGCAGGAATCCATCTTTTGTCCTGCACTTTCAAGATGATAGCTGACAGCAACCAGTCCCTTTGCCCCTCACACAATCCCTTTTTGAATTCCACGTCCAATCCCTTGGGTGCGTAGCATATTGTTTTTTTTGGTGCCGGGGGCGGGCATCGAACCCGCACGGGGATGAACCCCAAGGGATTTTAAGTCCCTTGCGTCTGCCAGTTCCGCCACCCCGGCATATCCTTAGACATCATGCACTTATCGCGGTCTTTGTCATCCGTTCGGCCGCGTCTTCGGCGTCACTTGTGCCATAAACGTGCGATGCAACGGAAGGCGCGGACATCCTGTCCAGCGTCGCGTATGTGTGCGCCGCGGTCGCGTGCGCGTACCGCTCTATCATCCGCAAGCTCGACCATCCGCCGTGCTTCATCAGCTCGGCGACGGTGCCGCCGGCCTCCATGTAGCGGGTTGCCCAGGTGTGCCGCGTGTCGTGGACTCGAATCTTCCGAAGACCGGCGCGCCTGAGCGCCCCTTGCCAGCCGTCTTTGATGTCGCGCAGGGGACTGCCGTCCGCCTGAGAGAAGACGTACT
>DATDCY010000065.1 GCA_036524115.1 bacterium
CGCGCCACGCGGAAGGACGGGCCCTCGAACGGCGCCCGACGGCAAAGGCCCGCGAGGACGCGCTCGCTGCCGCCCCGGAGGCCCTGCTGCGCGACCGGCGGCGCGGCACCATCGTGGTGCTCGGCCCCGGGCAGCGGGTGCATGTCTTCTCCGGGGAGGGGCGACACGTCACGAGCCTCGCGATGGACGCGGACGCGGTGCGCCGCCGCCGGCGGCTGGAGCGCTGGGAACCGCTGGAGGCGCCGGCGCGCGCGGCCTTTCGCGAGGCGCTGGCGAGCCGCGCGGGCGAGGACGGGCCCTACTCTTCGTCGCCGAGGAGCAGCTCGGCGTAGCCGACGCGCTTGAAACCCTTGGGCACCGCGAAGTCGGCGGCGGGGAAATTCTGGACAGCGACGGACTTCACCTCGAGGGTGCTTTTCTCGCCGATGAAGTAGAGGATCTGCCGCAGCGGGTATCCCGTCGCCCGCAGCGCCCGATACGGTGCGCCGTCCTCGTAGCCCTGGCCGGCGCCATTGCCCTCGCCCAGCATCTGGCGCATCGCCTGCGCGAATGCCGCCGGGTCGACCTCGGCCGCGATGTCGAGCTTCGGGGCGATCCAGAGCTCCTCCACCAGCTCGCCGTCGACGACGACCGCGTGGCGGCGCGTCTCGTACCCGAGGAGGCGCTCGCCGGGGCCCTTGTCCTTGATCTCGACGCCGGGCGGCTTGGCTGGCTGCGCCGGCGCGCCCTGCGCCGCTTCCTCCCCGGGGGCGCCGCCTTCCGCGGCGGCTTCCTCGCGCGCCTGCGCGTCGGCGCGCGCCAGCTCCGCGGCAAGGTCCTTGAGCGGTCCGCCGGCGTAGCGCTTCGATCCGGCGTCGAAGAGCCACCCTTCGCCGCCCTTGACGTCGATGATCATCGTCAGCCCCTCGAGCGCGCCGTCGACGCGGACCTTCCCCGCCTGGAACCAGTAGGTGGTCAGGTCGTCGGGGAACTCGGGGTCCACCTCCTCGATGCGGAAGCCGGCCCGCGCCGGGACCGCGGACGCGAGGACCACCGCGGCGAGCAGCAGCGGGAGCGCGGGCGCGAGTCTCTTCATGGTCTCTTCATCGGGGTTGTCGCATCATAGCTGCTTTCCGGGCGGCTTGACAACCGTCGCGCGCGCGGATATTCCCGTGGGCATGGGAGAAAGGCTTCGCCGCGGCGCCCGGGTCTGCGCACTGGCCCTGCTCGCCGGCTGCGCGGCGGCGCGGCCGCCGGTCCCGGAGGCCGCCGTGCCCGCGGCGCCCGTCGTTCCGGCCGCTGCCGCCGGCAGCGGCACGCTGCGCATCGGCTCCTCCCCCGCGGGGGCCCGGATCATCGTCGACGACACGCCGACGAACTTCCGGACGCCCACCGCCTTCCCGCTGCCCGCGGGCGGCCACCGGGTCATGCTCTCGCTCGCCGCCCACCGCAACTGGGAGGCGAAGGTGCGCCTCGAGGCCGGCGCCACCACGCAGGTCGACGCCACGCTCGCGGCCCTCGGCACCGGCAGCGTGGGCGTCTCGAGCACCCCGCCGGGCGCGGCGATCTGCGTCGACGGCGAGCCGACGGGGCTCGTGACCCCCGCCACCGTCCCCGCGCTGCCGGTGGGCACGCACACCGTCCAGCTGCGCCTCGAGGGCTACGAGGCCTGGTCGCAGGCGGTCGTGGTGCGGCCGGACCGCCACTTCCCCTTCCAGGCGCTGCTGGCCCCCTCGCGGAAGAACCTCGGGCGGCTGAACGTGCGCTCCCACCCGCCCCGGGCGCTCATCGCGCTCGACGGCGTCCCCCTGGGGAAGGTCACGCCGCAGTGCCTCGGCGAGGTGCCGGCGGGCTCGCACGTGATGGAGCTGACGCTGGCCGGGTTCCGGCCGTGGAGCGGCACGGCGGTCGTGGAAGAGGGGCGCGCGCGCGACCTGCTCGTCACGCTGCGGCGCCTGCCGGCGCAGGAGGCGGGCCGCGCGCGCATCGAGAGCGAGCCGGCGGGAGCGACGATCACGCTCGACGGCGTCGCGCTGGAGCAGCCCAGCCCCGCGAGCATCGACGGCCTGCCCCCCGGCACGTTCTCGGTGGAACTGGCCGCGCCGGGGCGGCGGCCGTGGCGCGGCGAGCTGACGGTGCTCTCGGGCCAGCGCACGCTGTTGCAGGCGGTTCTCGACCCCGTTCCGTAGCAGGCCCGGAGACCCGGCGCAGGAAGAGAACGGGGGCCGGGCGTCCCCGGCCCCCGCTGAACGGGCTAGTAGCGGTAGGTCACGCTCGCGGCAACCGTGTTCTGGGAGTGGCTGACCTCGAGCCCCGGTCCGAAGGGGTTCTCCATCATGTTCAGGTTGTCATTGCGCTGCGTCTTCTCGAAGGCGTGCTCGTAGGCCAGGTCGAAGACCCACTGGCCCATCGTGTAGCCATAACCCACCGTCAGGTGCTGCTCGACGATCGCCGGGAAGAGCGGGTTGAGGTAGGCGTCGGGCACCGGGCTCTTGCCGAAGTTGTAGCCGACGCGGAGCGCCTGCGCCGGGGTGATCAGGTACTCCGCGCCGATGGCGAAGACCCACTGGTCGTCCCAGTGCATCGCGAAGTCCGCCTCGAGGTTCTGCGGCGCGAAGCCGCTGTCGGGGCTGCTGAGCTTGAGCTTGGGCACCTTGACCGCATCCGACCAGTTGATCCACTTGACGTCGGCGGCGAGCGTCAGCCCCGTGATGGGCAGGTAGGCCACGCCGAACTCCACCTCCTGGGGCCAGGTGAAGTCGTCCATCTTCGCGTCGTAATCGGTCTTCATCTGCCCGAAGTTCAGCGTCGCCGTGCCGTCGTCCATCTTGAGATCGGTCTTTGTCGTGTAGGTCGCGCCGAGGCGCACCTGCGGGCCGAGCTTGTACTGCGCGCCGATCCGGCCGGCGACGCCGAAACTCGAGAGGTCCCTGACCCGCATGCCGGCGAAGTCGTCGCCGGTCCCCGGGGTCCCGTCGAAGCCCGGCGAGTAGGTCTCCGGGAAGAAGGAGAACTTCATGCGCGCATAACCGACCATGACCGTCGCGCCGAGGGTCAAGTCCTCGGTGGCCCGGTAGGCCACCATCGGGTTCAGCCGCATGAAGGAGACCTCGGACATCAGGTGGTCCTTCGTGCCCATGCCCGTGTTCACGCCCTTGAAGTCGACGCCCATCCCGCCCTGCGCGTAGAGGCCGAAGCCCACCGTGAACGGGGTGCCCCCGATCCGGTGCACGTAGCCGAGCTGCGGCATCGCGAAGACCTGGTTCTCGCCTTCGATGTCGTTGGCCCCGCCCATGTTGGTCATCCCGAGCTTGGGCATCAGCGCCGTGACGCCGATGCTCGCGGAACTCGGCGCGCAGCCGCAGATCAAGGCGGGGTTGCCGCTCACCGCCGCGGCGTCGCTGTCGGCGGCGACATCCGCCCCGCCCATCCCGGTGGAGCGGGGATTCGTGCCGATCATCTCCATCCCGTTCGTGGCCCCGGCCGGGGCCGCTGCGACGGCGCCGACCAGCGCCGCCGCGCACAGTGCCGCTAGGGTCTTCCTCATCTCGCCCTCCTCGTTGTTGGTGGCCGCCTTCGGTGTCCCCTCACTATACGCGCTTCCGCCGCGGAGTGTTTCAGCAAACCGCGTGGCCGGGGATGCGCGCGGGCCGCGTTTGGCGCGGGGAGAGCCGGCGCGCCGGCCGCCGCACGGGGCGCGGGTGAATTCTGACAGGCTGACAGTGCGACCTGACAAGTTGGCATTCCTGGCGCGTGTGAAAGAACGCACCACCACATGACCCGGGCAACGCCCCACGTTTTTGCCTCGCCGCAGGGGCCGCGCAAGTCCGTGGGACATGGTATGGATTTTGCTAAATACCTGCCTGTTCCGCCGGCAACGGGTCCGGACCGAGGGGACGGGCGCCCGCCGGCGATGAAGCGAAGAGATGACGAAATTCGAACGAGGGACCATGGACAGGGAGGTGAGGGCCGGAGATCACGAGCGCGCAGGGAGTCCCAGCACGGGGAACGGATGTCCCCAGGTGAGTCCCGCCAGCGGGACCGTCAACAAGGAGGAGAGCTGATGCCGAGTTACGTTCTCACGGAGAAGTGCGACGGGTGCAAGGGGCAGGACAAGACCGCCTGCCAGTACATCTGCCCCAACGACCTGATGACCCTCAACCGGGACATCATGAAGGCGCACAACCAGGAAACCGACCAGTGCTGGGAGTGCTACAACTGCGTGAAGATCTGCCCCCAGCAGGCGATCGAGATCCGGGCCTACCAGGACTTCGCCCCCCTCGGCGCGAACGTCATCCCGATGCGCTCGACGGACTCCATCATGTGGACCGTGAAGTTCCGCAACGGGACCCTCAAGCGCTTCAAGTTCCCGATCCGCACCACCGTCGAGGGTTCGATCGACCCCTACGCCGGCAAGCCGGAGCCCGACTACGCGAAGCTCAAGAGCCCGGGTTTCTTCAACTACGAGGCCCGCAAGTAGCCGCGCCGCGGATCAGGGAGGATAAGAGAGCATGGAAAAGGAGAGCTGCACTTTCTCGTACTGCCAGAAGCCCGCGGTCATCGAGGTCGAGACCGACCTGCTGCTCATCGGCGGCGGCATGGCCTGCTGCGGCGCCGCCTACGAGGCCGCGCGCTGGGCGACCCCCAAGGGCATCAAGGTGACGATGGTCGACAAGGCCGCGACCGACCGCTCCGGCGCCGTCGCGATGGGCCTGTCGGCGATCAACACCTACGTCGGCGAGAACAAGCCCGAGGACTACGTCAAGTACGTCCGCGCCGACCTGATGGGCATCATCCGCGAGGACCTGGTCTACGACCTGGGCCGGCACGTGGATGACTCGGTCCACCTCTTCGAGGAGTGGGGCCTGCCGATCTGGAAGAAGGGCGACGACGGCTTCTCGCTCGACGGCTTCCAGGCCCGCGACGCCGGCAAGAAGTCCCTCAGGGACGGCGGCACGCCGGTGCGCTCCGGCAAGTGGCAGATCATGATCAACGGCGAGTCCTACAAGGTCATCGTGGCCGAGGCCGCCAAGAAGGCGCTCGAGTTCAACCGCAAGGGCACGGGCGTCGACCAGAACCACTTCGAGCGCGTCTTCATCGTGAAGCTCTACAACGACGCGAGCGACCCGAACCGCGTCGCGGCCGCGGCCGGCTTCTCCGTGCGCGAGAACAAGATCTACCTCTTCAAGGCCAAGGCGATGATCAACGCCGCCGGCGGCGCCGTCAACGTCTTCCGCCCCCGCTCGGTCAAGGAGGGGCAGGGCCGCGCCTGGTACCCGGTGTGGAACTCGGGTTCGGGCTACGCGCTCGGCATGCAGGCCGGCGCCGAGATGACCCTCATGGAGAACCGCTTCGTGCCGGCGCGCTTCAAGGACGGCTACGGGCCGGTCGGCGCCTGGTTCCTCTTCTTCAAGGCGAAGGCCACCAACGCGCTCGGTGAGGACTACTGCGCGAACCAGGAGTACCTCGCGGAGGCCAAGGCCAAGTACGGCAAGTACGTCGACGCGATGGGCACGGCGATCCGCAACCACCTGATGATGAAGGACATGAAGGCCGGCAAGGGCCCGATCCTCATGCGGACGCACGAGGCCATGGCCGCCATCAACAAGGACTTCGTCGACAAGCTCGGCGAGAAGGAAGGCAAGAAGAAGGTCAAGCACCTCGAGGCCGAGGCCTGGGAGGACTTCCTCGACATGGCGATCGGCCAGGCCGGTCTCTGGGCCGCCAAGAACATCGAGCCCGACAAGGAGCCCTCCGAGATCATGCCGACCGAGCCCTACCTGCTCGGCTCGCACGCCGGCTGCGCCGGCTTCTGGGTCAGCGGCCCCGGCGACATCCCCGGCACCCCGGCCCACTACACCTGGGGCTACAACCGCATGTCCACCGTCAAGGGCCTGTTCATGGTCGGCGACGTCTGCGGCGCCTCGGGCCACAAGTTCTCCTCGGGCTCGCACGCGGAAGGCCGCATCGCCGCCAAGTCGGCGCTCGCCTTCATCATGGACAACAACACCATGCCGAAGGCCGCGGTCACGGCGGACGAGGTCGCCGCCGAGCTCTACGCCCCCTACGAGCTGTACGAGAAGTACAAGACCTTCACCACCGACCCGAAGACCAACCCGCACTACATCAAGCCCGACATGCTCCAGGCGCGCCTGCAGAAGATCGGCGACGAGTACTTCGGCGGCATCTCGACCTGGTACATGACCTCGAAGACGATGCTCGAGACCGGCCTCAACCTCCTGACCATGCTCAAGGAGGACTCGGCCCGGATGGCGGCGGGCAACCTCCACGAGCTGATGCGCTGCTGGGAGAACTACCACCGCATCCTCTCGCTCGAGGCGCACGCGCGGCACATCCTCTTCAGGGAGGAGAGCCGGTACCCGGGCTACTACTACCGCGGCGACTTCGACAAGATCGACGACGACAACTGGCGCTGCTTCACGAACTCCGTCTACGACCCCAAGACCAACAACTGGACCATGAAGAAGGTGGAGTACAAGCAGCTCTTCGCCTAGCACCGCTCGCCCGGGGGAGGGCCAGGTGCGCCCTCCCCCGGGCTTCCTCATCCCCACTGCCGCAACACCCCAGCAGGCCCGCCGCGGGCGGACGATCGGACCTGACCGAAGGAGAACGTGCATGACGGAACAGAAGGCAGCGCAGCAGACGAAGGCCGTGCTCGTCGTCGGCGGCGGCATCAGCGGCATCACGGTGGCCGTCGAGACGGCCGAGGCCGGCTGGCCCGTGGTCCTGATCGAGCGGGGGCCCTCGCTCGGCGGCCGGGTGGCGGCGAACCACCTCTACTTCCCCAAGATGTGCCCTCCCCCCTGCGGTCTGGAGATCAACTACCAGCGGCTGCGCAAGAGGCCGGAGATCCGGGTCCTGACCCTCGCCGAGGTCACCAAGCTCGAGGGCGGCACGGCGACGATCAGCGTCAAGCCCCGCTACGTGAACGAGAAGTGCACCGCCTGCGGCAAGTGCGCCGAGGTCTGCCCCGTGGAGCGGCCGAATCCGCACAACGCCGGGCTCGACACGACCAAGGCGGCCTACCTGCCGCACGCCTCGGCCTACCCCCAGCGCTTCGCGATCGACATGTCGGTCTGCAAGGGGGCGGCCTGCAACAAGTGCGCCGAGGCCTGCGCCTACGGCGCGATCGAGCTGGACATGAAGGAGCGGACCGTCGAGGTCCCGGTGGGCGCCGCGGTCGTCGCCACCGGCTGGCTCCCCTACGACGCCAAGCGCCTGGATGTGCTCGGGTTCGGCGTCGCGAAGAACGTGATCACCAACGCCATCATGGAGCGCCTCGCGGCGCCCGCCGGCCCCACCGGCGGCAAGATCCTGCGCCCCTCCGACGGCCAGCCGCCGAAGCGGGTGGTCTTCGTGCAGTGCGCGGGGTCGCGCGACCGGCTGCACCTGCCGTACTGCTCCGCCGTGTGCTGCACGGCGTCGCTCAAGCAGGCCGGCTACGTCCGGGCGCTCTACCCGGACGCCGAGCTGACCATGTGCTACATCGACGTGCGCACGCCGGGCCGGCTCGAGGACTTCTACGTCAAGGCCCGCGACGAGCACAAGATCACCATGCTCAAGGGCAAGGTCGCCAAGATCACCGAGGACGCCGCCGGCACCGTGACGCTCGAGGTCGAGGACGTCCTCGGCGGCACCAAGCGGCACCTGGCGGCCGACCTCGTGGTGCTGGCGACCGGCATGCCGCCCGCCACCCCCGGGGGGCTGCCCGGCGTCGCCTACGACGCGAACGGGTTCGCCACCGGCGCGTCCGGCCAGGTCCCCGTCTTCGCCGCCGGGTGCGCGAAGAAGCCCGTCGACGTCGCCGGCGCGGTCCAGGACGCAACCGGGGTCGCGCTCAAGGCGATCCAGGCCCTCGTGAGGAGCTAGCACATGGACAAGAAGATCGGAGCCTACATCTGCAGCGGCTGCGGCATCGGCGAGGCGCTCAAGATCGACCGCCTCGAGCGCAAGGCCGCGGCCAAGGGGGCCAAGGTCGTCAAGACCCACCCGTGCCTCTGCGGCGACGAGGGCAACGCCCTGATCGCCGCGGACGTGGCCAACGAGGGCGTGAACACCGTCGTCGTCGCGGCCTGCTCGCCGCGCGCGATGGTCGACGCCTTCCGCCTCGACGTGCCCATCCTCGAGCGCGTCAACCTGCGCGAGCACGTCGTCTGGAGCCACGAGCCCAACACCGACGGCACGCAGGAGCTGGCCGAGGACTACCTCGCCATGGGCCTGATCCGGGCCCAGAAGACCCTGCCGCCGGAGCCCTTCGTCTCCGACCAGCCGGTCTCGAAGAAGATCCTCGTCGTCGGCGGCGGCCTCACGGGCCTCGCTGCGGCCGAGGAGGCGGCGGCGGCCGGCTACGACATCGTGCTGCTCGAGCAGGCGCCCCGCCTCGGCGGCTGGCTGGCGCAGGCCTGGAAGGACGTGCCGCAGAAGGCGCCCTACCGCGAGCTCGAGACGCCCCTGGCCGCGGAGAAGGCGCGCACGGCGCAGGCCAACCCGAAGATCCGCGTCATCACCGGCGCGACGATCGAGAAGATCGCCGGCCAGCCCGGCCTCTTCGACGCCACGGTGAAGACCGAGGCCGGCGAGGAGACGATCCGCGTCGGGGCGATCGTCCTGGCCACCGGCGCGCGCCCCTACGACGCGTCGAAGCTCGGGCACCTCGGCTACGGCAGCACGCCGGACGTGATCACCTCGGCGGACCTCGAGACGATGGCCGCCAAGGGCGAGATCCTCCGGCCCTCCGACCGCAAGAAGGCGAAGAGCGTGCTCTTCGTCCAGTGCGCCGGCTCGCGCGACGCGAACCACCTCCCCTACTGCTCGGCCACCTGCTGCGCCAACTCGCTCAAGCAGGCGCTGTACGTGCGCGAGCGCAACCCGGACGCCGAGGTCACGATCGTCTACCGCGACCTGCGCACGCCGGGGCAGGGCGAGTTCTTCTACCAGCGGGCCCAGGAGGACCCCGGGATCTTCCTGACCAAGGGTGATGTCACGGGCGTCGCCGCCGAGGGCGGCCGCGTCGCCGTGACCGCGAAGGACACGCTGCTCGGCGAGTCGGTGAAGTTCCAGGCCGACCTCGTCGTGCTCGCCACCGGCATGGTCCCGACCACGGTGGACGGGCCGATCCTCAACCTCCAGTACCGGCAGGGCCCGGCGCTGCCGACGCTCAAGTACGGCTTCCCGGACTCGCACTTCATCTGCTTCCCGTACGAGACGCAGCGCACCGGCATCTACGCGGCCGGCACCGTGCGCCTGCCGATGGACACGGCGCAGGCGCTGCAGGACGCGGCGGGCGCGGCGCTCAAGGCGATCCAGTGCGTCGAGCTCACCAGCCAGGGCAGGGCCGTGCACCCGCGCGTCGGCGACTCCTCGTTCCCCGAGTTCTTCCTCCAGCGCTGCACCCAGTGCAAGCGCTGCACCGAGGAGTGCCCGTTCGGCACGCTCGACGAGGACGAGAAGGGCACGCCGAAGCCGAACCCCTTCCGCTGCCGCCGCTGCGGCGTCTGCATGGGGGCCTGCCCGGAGCGCATCATCTCCTTCAAGAACTACTCGGTCGACATGCTCGCCTCGATGATCAAGTCCGTCGAGACCTCGGACGACGAGGACGAGTCGCGGTTCGTCGGGCTGATCTGCGAGAACGACGCCTACCCGGCGCTGGATGCCGCCGGCCTCGCGCGCCTGAAGTACTCGAGCGACATCCGCTTCGTCCCGCTGCGCTGCCTCGGCGGCGTGAACCTGGTCTTCATCGCGGAGGCCATGAACAAGGGGGTCGACGGGGTCCTGCTCCTCGGCTGCAAGCACGGCGAGAACTACCAGTGCCACTTCATCAAGGGCAGCGAGCTCTGCAGCGTGCGCCTCTCGAAGGTGCAGGAGACCCTCGACCGGCTGCAGCTCGAGTCCGGCCGCGTCAAGATGGTGCAGCTCTCGATCAACGAGTACGACCAGCTGCCGAAGATCGTCGACGAGTTCATCGAGGAAGTGAAGGAGTTCGGTCCGAACCCCTTCCGCACCATGTAGCCCCCGGGCCGGCAGGAAAAGGAGACACGACACGATGTCTGACGCGCAGCTGATCAAGCCCGACCTCGGCTACGTCAAGGAGGTCATCGCCGCCGGCGGCGAGTCCCTCAAGAAGTGCTACCAGTGCGCGACCTGCACGGTCGCCTGCGAAGTCACGGGGGACGCGCGGCCCTTCCCCCGCAAGGAGATGGTCTGGGCCCAGTGGGGCCTCAAGGACCGGCTCATCAACGACGCCGACGTCTGGCTCTGCCACCAGTGCGCGGACTGCACCGCGCGCTGCCCGCGCGACGCCAAGCCCGGCGAGGTGCTCGGCGCGATCCGCCGCACGGCCTACAAGGCGCACGCGGTGCCGGGCTTCATGGGGGCGCTCTTCGCGAACACCGCGTACCTGCCGGTGGCCTTCCTGATCCCGGTCGTGATCCTCGCGGCGATGGTCATGCTCAACAACCAGCCGGCGGGCGGCTCGCACCTGATCCCGATCTTCGGCGGCGAGGGCTTCCTGCCGCAGGGCGGCGAGATCCGCTTCTCGCGGATGATGCCGATCGTCACCGGCGTCGACGTGACCTTCCTCTCGGTCGCGTTCCTCGCGCTGCTCTCGGCGATCGCCAGCCTGCGGCGCTTCTGGGGCAACCTCGAGGCGCAGGTGCCGGCCTCGGTACCGCGCAAGGGCTTCGGCCCCGCGGCGGCCGAGTTCCTCGGCGAGATCGTCAGCCACGCCAGCTTCAAGAAGTGCACGGTCAACGCCGGGCGGACCCTGGCGCACCTGCTGGTCTTCTACGGGTTCATCGGCGCGTTCATCGCCACGAACATCGTCCTCGTCTACGAGTGGGGGACGAAGTTCGGCATCTTCCACGAGCTGGAGACGCCGCTGGCGTTCGCCGGCCCGGGGCTGCTGCCGAAGCTCTTCGGCAACGTCGGCGGCCTGGCGATCCTCTTCGGCGCGCTGCTGATGATGAACAACCGGCTGGCCAAGAGCCAGGACAGCCCGTCGAACGGCTATGACTGGGCCTTCCTCTTCTCGATCTTCCTCGTCGCCGCGACCGGCCTGCTCGCCGAGGCGCTGCGCCTCATGAACAACGCCGCCATGGCCTACCCGATGTACTTCGTGCACCTGGTCTTCGTCTTCTACGTCATCGCCTACCTCCCCTACTCGAAGCTGGCGCACCTGCTGTACCGCCCGCTCGCCATCATCCACGCCAAGAACGTCGGCCGCGACGTCGCTGCCGCCGCCACGGCCGCCTAGAGACGGACGCAATCCCTTACGCGAAAAGGAGACGAACGACGATGATCAAGCCGCACGGGTCCGACAAGCTCAACCCCCTCTACGTCGCCGACGACGCCAAGCGCGCCGCGCTCATCAAGGAGGCCGCCTCGCTGCAGTCGGTGGTCGTGTGTTCGGCCGCCGCCGCCAACGCGGTGATGCTCGGCTCGGGCTACTTCAACCCGCTGACCGGCTACATGAACAAGGCCGATGCGCTCGCGGTGGCCGAGAAGCTGCACACGACCAAGGGGCTGTTCTGGCCGGTGCCGATCCTGAACATGGTCAAGGACAAGGCGGCGATCCACGGCGCCAAGCGCATCGCGCTGCGCGACCCGAACGTCGCGGGCAACCCGGTGCTCGCGATCATGGACGTCGAGGCGGTCGAGGAGTTCTCGGACGCCGACATGAAGATGATGACCCAGAAGATCTTCCGCACCGAGGACCCCGAGCACCCCGGCGTGGCGGCGTTCAACTCGGTCGGCAGGGTCTGCGTCTCCGGGCCGATCCAGGTGCTGAACTTCTCGTACTTCGAGGCGGACTTCCCGGACACCTTCCGCACCGCGGTCGCCATCCGCAACGAGATCCAGGAGCGCGGCTGGAACAAGGTCGTCGCCTTCCAGACCCGCAACCCGATGCACCGCGCCCACGAGGAGCTGTGCAAGATGGCGATGGAGGCCGAGAAGACCGACGGCATCCTGATTCACATGCTGCTGGGCAAGCTCAAGAAGGGCGACATCCCGGCCGACGTGCGCGACGCCTGCATCCGCAAGATGGTCGAGCTCTACTTCCCGAAGAACACCGTGATGATCACCGGCTACGGCTTCGACATGCTCTATGCCGGCCCGCGCGAGGCGGTGCTGCACGCGGTCTTCAGGCAGAACACCGGCTGCACGCACCTGATCGTCGGCCGCGACCACGCCGGCGTCGGCGACTACTACGGCGGCTTCGACGCCCAGACGATCTTCGACACCGAGGTCCCCAAGGACGCGCTGCTGATCAAGATCTTCCGCGCCGACAACACCGCCTACTCCAAGAAGCTCGGCAAGGTCATCATGATGCGCGACGGCAAGGACCACACGAAGGAAGACTGGGTCACGCTCTCGGGCACGAAGGTCCGCGAGATGCTCTCCAAGGGCATCGCGCCGCCGCCGGAGTTCTCCCGCCCCGAGGTCGCCAAGATCCTCATGGAGTACTACCAGTCGACGCTGGCCTAGCGCCGCGCCGACATCCGTTCACGGGGCCGCGGGAGACGATCCCGCGGCCCCGTCTTTCTTTCTCGCATGGCCGCACGGGGGCGCTTGACTGCCCTCTCGTCGAGTTTCAGAATGGTTACATGTGCGCCTCGACGGCAGACGGAGGATCCGGCGCGGGACCCGTCCCATCCGCCACGCCGTCCGCCTCCGCCGGAAGCTACCGCCTCCAGGACCTGCTCGACCTGGAACAGTTCCAGCGGCTCCAGGACAGCCTGAACGCGGTCTGCCCCTTCCCCTCCGCGATCATCGACAACGACGGCACCATCCTCACGGCCACCGCCTGGCAGGACGTCTGCACGAAGTTCCACCGCGTGAACGAGCTCTGCGCCGCGGAGTGCCGCAAGAGCGACCAGTACATCCGCGCGCACCTGAGGGAGGCGAACCCCGCCGTGACCTACCGCTGCCCCCACGGGCTCGTCGACAACGCCGTGCCGATCGTCGTCGAGGGCGTGCACCGCGCGAACTTCTTCACCGGCCAGTTCTTCCTCGAGCCGCCGGACCTCGATTTCTTCCGCGCCCAGGCGGCTCGCTTCGGCTTCGACGAGGCGGCCTACCTGGACGCGGTCCGCCGGGTCCCGGTCTGGTCGCGCCCCCAATTGGACGCGTACCTGCGCTTCATCAAGGACCTGATCGACGTCATCGTGGGGATCGGCCTCAAGAACCTCCGGGCCGCCCAGACCGAGACGATGATCTCCGGCATCCTCAACGCCGTGCCGCAGTCGATCTTCTGGAAGGACCGCGCCGGCGTCTACCGCGGCTGCAACGAGCCCTTCGCCAGGGCGGTCGGCCTCGGGGCCCCGGAGCGGATCATCGGCAAGACGGACTACGACCTGCCCTGGCCCCGCAGCGAGGCCGACGCCTACCGCGCGGACGATTTGGAGGTCATCAACGGCAGCCGCCCGAAGCGGCACATCATCGAGCCGCTGCAGCAGTCCGACGGCAGCCGCCTCTGGATCGACACGACCAAGGTGCCGCTCGCCGGCGCCGACGGCGCCACCTGGGGTGTGCTCGGCGTCTACGAGGACGTGACGGAGCGCAAGCGCGCCGAGGAGGCGCTGCAGGAGCGCGAGCGGCAGCTCGCGGAGTCCCAGCGCATCGCCCACATCGGCAGCTGGCAGCACAACCTCGCGACCGGCGAGGTCGTCTGGTCCGACGAGCTGTTCCGCATCCTCGGGCTCGACCCGCGCACGGACAAGGCCGACATCAACGAGTTCTTCGGGATGATCCACCCCGAGGACCGCCCCATGGTGCAGCGGGCGGTCGGCGAGACCCTGCGGCTCGGCACCCGCTTCAGCGTCGACTATCGTTTCGTCCTGCGGGGCGGCGCGGTGAGAGCCATCCACGCCGAGGCCGAGCTGCTGGCGGACGCCACGGGCAACGAGGTGATTCTCAGCGGCACTGCCCAGGACTTCACGGGCCGCAAGGAGGCCGAGGACCAGCTGCGTCAGAACGAGGAGTTCATCCGGGGGATCCTCGACACCGTGGACGAGGGCTTCATCGTCCTCGACCGCGACTACCGCATCCTCAGCGCCAACAAGGCCTACTGCCGCCAGGTCGGCTGCTGCGAACAGGAGATCCCGGGCATGCGCTGCTACGAGGTCTCCCACCGCAGCGACCGGCCCTGTTTCGAGAAGGGGGAGGAGTGCCCGGTGCGGGAGGCGTTCGCGACGGGCCAGCCCCACGGCGCCCTGCACCGCCACGTCGACCCGCACGGAGGGACGCTCTACGTGGGGACGAAGGCCTACCCGGTCAAGGACGAGGCGGGCAACGTCCTGTCGGTCATCGAGACGGTCAACAACATCACCGAGCGGCACCTGCTCGAGCAGGAGCGCCTCAAGACGCAGAAGCTCGAGTCCATCGGCACGCTCGCCGGCGGCATCGCCCACGACTTCAACAACCTGCTGCAGGGGCTCTTCGGCTACATCTCGCTGGCACGGCTCTCCCTGGACCAGCCGGAGCGGGTCGAGGCGATGCTGAGCCAGGCCGAGGAGGCGCTGCACGTGACGGTGAACCTCACCGGCCAGCTGCTCACGTTCTCCAAGGGCGGCAAGCCGCGCAAGCGGCTGATCCGGCTCGAGCCGGTGGTCGAGAACGCGGTGCGGTTCGCCCTGAGCGGCTCCTCGATCAGCCACACCCTGGAGGTGACGCCCGACCTCTGGCCGGCGGAGGCGGACGCGGGGCAGCTGGCACAGGTGATCCAGAACATCGTGCTCAATGCGGACGACGCGATGGGCGGGCACGGGAGCATCGACATCCGCCTGGAGAACGTCCCGGCCGACGGGGCACGCGCCCCCACGCTGCCGGCGGAAGGGCGCTTCGTACGCATCGCGATCCGGGACAACGGGTCCGGTATCCCGCCGGAGAACCTCGAGCGGATCTTCGACCCGTACTTCACCACGAAGACGAAGGGCTCAGGCCTGGGGCTCGCGACCTCCTACTCCATCGTCCGCGGCCACGGCGGCGTGATCGACGTCGACTCCGAGCCCGGCCGCGGCAGCACTTTTTCGGTCTACCTGCCGGCCGCCGACGGCGCTGCGCCCGCGGAGCGCGCCGCTCCCGCGGCGGCCGGGACGGCCGCGCGCGGCCGGATCCTGCTCATGGACGACGAGCCGCTGGTGCGGGATGTCGCGACCGAGATGATCGGGGCGCTGGGCCACGAGGTCCGTTGCGCCGCCGACGGGGAGACCGCCGTCACGATGTACCGCCGGGCGCGCGAGTCGGGCGAGCCGTTCGACGTCGTCATCCTCGACCTGACCATCCGCGGCGGGATGGGGGGCGAGGAGGCGCTCCGGCAGATCAAGGCCGTCGACCCCGGGGCAGTGGCCGTGGTCTCCAGCGGGTACGCCGACAAGGGCGTGGTCGCGGACTTCCGCACCTTCGGGTTCTCCGCGTCCCTGAACAAGCCCTATCGCATGGAGGCGCTGCGCGACCTGCTCGATTCGCTCATCGGGAAGTCCGCCGCGCCGACGGAGACGGGCGCGCCGCCGGGGCGCTGACGGAGGCCGGCCGGACCGGCGTCGTCCTCACCCTCGCGCGGCCGCGACGAGCAGCACCGCGCCGGCGGCCGCCAGCGAGAGCAGCAGGACGCGCCGATAGCGTTCCTCGCCCATCCGGCGGTGCACCAGCCAGCCAGCCCAGGCCCCCGCCGCCAGGAACGGCAGCGCGAGCAGGGCCGCCCCCAGGACCGCCCGGCTCGTGATGCCGGTCGCGCCGTGCAGGGTGACGACCCAGAGACCGCTGACGAGGAAGTACAGCTGCAGCGCGGCGTGCGTCTCGCGCTTGTCCCACCCCCGCGCCGCGGCGTAGAGCGAGGCGACGGGGCCATTGGCGTTGAAGGCGCCGCCGAGCAGGCCCGCGACCGCCCCCGCCGCGAGGGCCGGGCCGCGACCGGGGCCCAGCGTCAGGCGGCGCGCCCCCAGCAGCGCGGC
>DATDCY010000066.1 GCA_036524115.1 bacterium
ACGCGCGTCGAGCAGCTCCGGGCGAGCCTGATCGAGGTCCAGAGCAACCTGCGCCAGGCGCGGATTCAGCGCGACATGTTGCGCCAGCAGGCTGGTTCTCCGGAAGGCGCGGCCGCGGGCGAGCCTGCGACAGGGACCGTCATGATCGCGAACCCGCTGCAGGCGCAGATCCGGGAGAAGGAGGCCGCGTTGCGGCGCCTGCTCGTCGACTACTCCGACACCTACCCCGACGTGGTCACGCTGCGCGCCGAGATCGCCGCGCTGGAGCAGGAACTGAGGAAGCATCCGACGGTGCCCGCCGCGCAGGCTCTCCCGCAGCGCCAGCCCACGGTGCAGGATGCGCTGAGCCTCGGACAGCTCCAGCAGGCCGAGGTCCAGGTCGGCGCGCTGACCACGCGGGAGCAGCAGCTCTCGCAGGAGCTGGCGCGCTACGAGAAGAAGGTCCAGGGCATCCCCGAGGTCGAGCAGGAACTGGCGCGGCTGCGGCGCGACTACGACGTCAACAACGACATCTACAACAATTTCCTGCGGCGCCTCGAGGAGGCGAAGGTCACCCAGGAGCTGGAGGCCTCGAAGAAGGGGGAGGTCTTCCGCATCCTCCAGGCCGCGCCGCTGCCGCTCACGCCGGTGCGGCCGACCCGGGCGCAGGCGGTGCTCGGCGGGGTCGGCGGCGGCATCGCGCTCTGCGCGCTGCTCGTCTTGGTCCTCGCGCAGACCGACAGCTCCATCCAGAGCGTGGAGGAGGCTCAGAAGCTGCTCGGCCTCAAGGTGCTCGCCGGCATCCCCTGGTACGAGCCGCCGAAGTCGCACCGGCAGCGGCTGACGAAGATCGTCGGCCTGACCGTCGTCGGGGTGGCCTACGCGGCCTGCGTCGCGGCCTTCCTCTTCCAGGAAGCCATCTTCGCGATGCTGCGGAAGGGGGTCTGAGCATGGCCGAGCAAGCGGCTCCCCGGCCCGCGAAGTCTCGCCGCGGCCGCCTCCCCGCCGACCTCTGGGCGCACTTCGGCGAGGAGTTCCGCAGCCTGCGGACCCGCGTGGCTACCCGACTTGAGGCGCGCCACAAGATCATCCTGGTGACCAGCGCGCTCCCTCAGGAGGGGAAGACGACGGTCTCCTCTGCGCTCGCGCGCTCGCTGGCCCAGATGGAGTGGCGCACGGTCCTCGTCGACTGCGACCTGCGCAAGCCCGGCGTCCACGGGCTGTTCGGGGTGGACCGGGCCCCGGGGATCACCGACATCCTCGAGGGACGGGCACGCGAGGAGGATTGCCTCGACGCGACCGACAGCTCGTTCCTCGACCTGATTCCCGCGGGCACCCCCTCCGAGGGCCCGGCCGAGCTGCTCCAGGCGGACGCCATGCCGAAGTACCTGCGGGACCTCGCGTCGCGCTACGAGTACGTCGTCGTGGATTCGCCGCCGCTGACGTCGATCACCGACACCCATCTGCTGGCGGCCTACGCCGACGGGATCCTCTTCGTCGTCAACGGGCGCGTCTCGCCGCGCGACCTGGTCAGGGGCGCCCGCGAGCAGCTCGCCGACCGTCCCGTCCTTGGCGTCGTCCTCAACGGGATCAGCACACCGAAGAAGTACGGCTACTACTATTGAGCCTGCGCCACGGCCTTCGCCCCCGGTCGCGGATCCGCCGCCGTCGCGCCCTTCTTGACACCCGCCGACCGGCGCGCATAGCATCCTGACGGCAACCGGAGGGAACGAGGATGGCGCGCGTCGAGTTCACCAACAACTACCAGGACCATTCGACCGAGAACGGTTTTCAATTCAAGTTCTTCTGCGAGTCCTGCGGCAACGGCTACATGTCGAGCTGGAAGGCCAACGCCGCCGGCATGGCCGGGAGCGCGCTGCGGGCCGCCGGGAACATCTTCGGCGGCATCTTCGGCCGCGCCGCCCACGGCGCGTACGAGATCGACAAGATGGTCGGGGGGCCGGCCCACGACGCGGCGCTCGCCGAGGCGGTCGCCGAGATCAAGCCGCTGTTCACCCAGTGCAAGCGCTGCGGCCAGTGGGTCTGCCGCGAGATCTGCTGGAACGCCGAGCGCAGCCTCTGCACGAAGTGCGCACCGATCCTCCAGCGCGAGATGGCCGCCGCGCAGGCGAACATCGCGGTGGAGCAGAGCACCGAGAAGCTGCGCGCGCGCGACCAGACCGAGGGCGTGAACTTCGACGCGACGATGGTGGTGGTCTGCCCCACCTGCGGCGCCGAGGCGAAGGGCGGCAAGTTCTGCGCCGCGTGCGGGGCCTCGCTCGCGCCGAAGACCGAGTGCCCGAAGTGCGGCGCGAAGTTCGCGCCCGGCACCAAGTTCTGCCCGGAGTGCGGGCAGAAGGTCGCCTGACCTGGATCCGCCCATGCGCACGTCTGCCCTGCTGATCCGCGCGTACGCGCGGTCGTGGGCCTGAGCCCGCCCGTGGCCCGCATGTGCCGGCTCGTCCGCGCCGGGCGCGGCGTCGACGCGCAGTGGCGCCGCGACGGCGACACGCTCCTGATCTCGCCCGCCGGCGGGGCGCCCCTGGCCGTCGACCTGGCGGAGGTCGCGGGCATCGGCGGCGACGGCTTCACGATCTCCCTGCGGCTGCCCGGGGGTGACGTGGCGCTCGAGCGCCTCGGCGGCGACGGTCCGACCCTCCTCGGCGAGCTGCGCCGGGACTGGCCGCCGCTGCGCGCCGCCGCGCTGCGCCTGGCGGACGGCGGCGCGCCGGGCGAGGTGTTCGCCGGCACCATCGACCGCGGGGGCTCCCGTACCGCCTTCGGCGGCTTCTTCGTCGACGGCCGCCTCGTCGTCGCGCCCGAGGGGGACGACTGCTTCGCGCTGTTCGCCGCCGATTGGGCCTCGGTGGCCCTCGACGCGGGGGCATGCGCGGTGCGCGCGAGCGGTTGGGACGGCGCGACGATCACCTTCTCGCGCCTCGGCGCCAGGACGGATGCCTTCGGCGCGGCGGCCGGCGCGGCGCGCGAGGGACTGGCGCAGGCCGCGGCGCGAAC
>DATDCY010000067.1 GCA_036524115.1 bacterium
CGCGGCTGGGGCCCGCGCCCCTCCTCGCGCTCGCGCAGGCGGCGGGACCAGACGGTCTTCTGGGCGTTGTAGCGGGCGACGAGGGAATTGTACTTGAAGCTCAGCGTCGAGTTCTGCAGCGGGCGGCTGGCGTAGGCGCCGACGAGCGCCTGCACCTCCTTCTCCATCTTCTCCGGCGGGATCCGCTGCTGCCCGCAGAGGAACAGGTCATACTCCCGCGCAAGCTGGCGCAGCAGCGTCTCGAGCTGTGCGATGTCCTTCTCCGGGCTCGCCACCGGACCCCTCCGCCCCCCTCCCTACGGGCCGTAGGCCTGGATGCTCAGGCGCACGGTCCGCGCGCGCGGCCCGTGGAACTCGCAGAGGAAGATCCCCTGCCACTGCCCGAGCTGCAGCTCCCCGTCCTCGACCGCGAGCACGAGCGCGTGGCCGACGAGGCTGGCCTTGACGTGCGCCGCGGCGTTGCCCGGGTGCGTCCACGCCGCCCCCCAGGGAACGAGCCGCTCGAGGTGGTTCGCCAGGTCGGCGGCCACCTTCGGGTCGTTGCGCTCGTTGAGGGTGATCGCCGCCGTCGTGTGCGGCACGAAGCAGTGCACGAACCCCCGCGCGATCGCCGCCGCCCGCACCTGGTCGCGCACCTGGTCGGTGATGTCGATGACCTCGGTCCGCCACCGGGTCCGCACCTCGATCTCCCGCCGTCCTCCCGCCATGCCGTCCCCCCCGCTCACATCCGCCCCCTCAGCAGCGCCCCGACCGCCCCCAGCACCTCCACCGCCCCCGCGGGGCACAGCTCCGCGCAGCAGTAGCAGTGCTGGCAGCGCGCCTCGTCGATGCGGTACCCGCCCGCGCGCTGCTCCATCGCCCCCGTGGGGCAGGCGGCCGCGCACGCGCCGCAGCGGCGGCATTCTCGCACATCCACCCGCAAACGGGAACGGCGCAGCACATTGAAGACCACCGCGTTGGCCGCCCAGGTCAGGAGCCCGGCGCGGAAGGTCGACGGCAGGGCGAAACCGGCCGCCGGCTCCGCGGGGCCGTCGACGCGGATCGCCTCGGCGGCGAGCAGCCCGAGACCGCGCGCCACGGCCGCGCGCAGGTGCTCGACCCGCTCGGGCGCCACGCCGATGATGCGCGCCGCCGTGGCGTCCAGCGCGACCGGGTCGTCGGAGGCGAGCAGCAGGCCGAGCGGGTGAGGCCTGCCATGGGTCGGCCCGTCGCCGGCCATGGCGACGATCGCGTCCATGACGGCCAGGTCGGGGCGCCGCACGGCGCAGACGTCGGCGAGCACCGCGGCGAAGCGCGCCGGCGTGCGGGCCGCCGCGTGCAGCCGCGCCTTCTCCGCGCCCGCGAGGATTCCGTACGAGTTCTTCACCGCACCGGTCAGCAGGGTCAGGCAGTGCGTCTTGAGCTTGGGCACCGTCACCAGGTAGTCGGCCTCGAGCACCGCGCGCGAGACGACCGCGTCGGCGACGGTCCCGGAGGCTAGCCGGACCCGCGCCGTCGTCGCCCCCAGCTCGACGAAGGCGTCACCCGCGGCCGCGAGCAGCCCGGCGTCCGCGAAGCAGCGCCGCGAGGAGCCGTAGGCGCGCGCCCCCGGGTTGTCCCCGACGGCGACCTGCGCGCCGCGCCGGCGCAGCGCGGCGACGAG
>DATDCY010000068.1 GCA_036524115.1 bacterium
GTAGTGTCCCGCGGCCTCCGCGCCCCTCCCGAGCGTCGCGAGACAGCGGGCGAGCCCGCGCCGCGCGTGGGCGTCCGCAGGGTCGAGCGCCGCGGCGCGCTCCAGCCACGGGACCGCCTCCTCGCAGCGCGAGAGCGCCGCCAGCGCCACACCGACGGAGGCGATCGGCAGCGGGTCCCCCGGCATCTCGGAGGCCGCCCGCCGGTACCAGGACAGCGCCTCGGGGATCTCGCCACGACGCTCGTGCACCCACCCGAGGTTGTAGTGGACCTGCGGGTTCGACGGCGAGAGCTCGAACGCGCGGCGGATGAGCGAGAGCCCCTCGTCCAGCCGCCCGTCGAGCACGGCGGCCACGGCCAGGTGCTCGATCGCCATCCAGCTCGGGGCGACGCGGGACGCGTGCTCGGCGAGGGTGCGCGTGTCCCTCCACTGCGCGGCCTGCGCGTGGGCGGCGACGCCGAGGAGCGCCACCCACGCCGAGGCTGCGGCCCCGGCCGCGACCGCCGCCCCCCGCCGGCCGCGCCACCGCGAGGGCGCGAGCCACGCGGCCATCACGAAGAGCCCGATGAGCGGGACGTAGGTGTAGCGGTCGGCCCGTGCCTGCGCCCCGACCTGCACGACGCCGATGACCGGCGCCAGCGTGGCCAGGAACCAGAGCCAGCCGGTCAGGTGCGCCGGCGAGCGGCGCCAGTTCCGGAGAAACAGCGCGGTCGCCGCGGCCGCCGCCGCGGCGGCGATCGCGGCGGGGACCAGCGGCGCCCCGCTCCCCGGGTGGGGATAGAAGAACGCGAGGTCGCTCGGCCAGACCGTCCTGGCGCAGTACCACGCCAGCGACGTCGCGGCGTTGGCGAGCCGGGCCGCCAGCGGGATCGGCGTCACGGCGTTGATCGCGCCCGCGAGACCCTGCGACCGGAAGGTGAACGCCGCGGCCACGGCGGCGCCGGCGAAGAGGTGGGCCTTCTCCAGCAGCGCGCGGCGCAGTCCCTCGCCCCGCAGGCGGCCGAGGGGCCAGAAGTCGATCAGCAGCAGCGTCAGGGGGAACGTGACGGCCATGGGCTTGGCCGCGAGCGCGAGCGCGAAGAAGACCGCGACGGGCACCAGGCGCGCCGGCGAGGGCCGCCGCGCGTAGCGCACGTGGCACAGCGCGCCCGCCAGCCAGAGACAGGTCGAGAGCACGTCCTTGCGCTCCGAGATCCACACCGCCGACTCGACGTGGAGCGGGTGCACGATAAAGAGCGCCGCGACGAGCAGGCTGCGCCCGCCGGCGCCCGTGAGGCTGCGCAGCAGCAGGAAGAGCAGCACCCCGGCGAGCGTGTGCAGCGCCAGCCCCGTGCGGTGCAGCCAGCGGGGGTCGGGGCCGAAGAGCTGGACGTCGAGCATGAGCGAGAGCCACGTCAGCGGGTACCAGCTGCCGAGGGTCGCCGTGCGCATCGCCCAGGCGGCGCCGTCCGCCGTCAGCCCGGCGAGCACGCGGGGGTTGCGGACGACGTACTCCTCGTCGTCGAAGGCGACGAAGCCGAACCCGGCCGCGGCATGGAAGACGGCGGCGCTCAGCAGCACGAGGAGCACAGCACCGGCGGCGAGGCGCCACAGCGCGCTGCGTCGGCCCCCGCCGCGCCCCCGGCGAGACGGGGTCATTCGGGGACGCTGCTGTCCGAGGAAAGCCAGCGCTCAGCGTCCCCGCGGTCCCGGAAGACCTCGACCGTCCGCACGGCGCCGGGGCGCCCCTCGCGCAACGCCTTGTACATGCGCCCCATGCCGAAGTGGAGGTCGGAAGCCGCGAATATGGCCAGCCGCGAGGGGCCTCGCGCCGCATCCAGCCTCGCGGCGAGCGAAGCGAGGCGCTCCACGTTGTTCACCGTGTCGTCTTCGATATCCGTCGCCCTGCTCATGTCGACAAGCTCGTCGAAGCCCGCGACCTCGGGGGACGACCAGACGCGCCGCTCGTACTCCGCCAGCTCGTCGTACGTGACGACGCCCCGCAGTGCCGCGGTGACGAGGCGCTTCTCGCGGTCGATGGTGTGCTCGATCGGCATGCCGCAACGATTGCACAAACCGGCGGCCTTTTCCAGACCCGCCGGAGAGAGTGTCTGCGAGTTGCCATGAAGCGCCGAGAAGCAGGCGTGACGGCAGGCTACAGGCCCTCGTCAGCGACAACTTCCGCCCTTGACGTGGGCAAGCCCTGCAGGGGCTAGGCGGGCTTGTGCATCTTTCGCACTTCCTCTGATGCAAAGCGGGAACGCGCCTCAGCGTCGCACTTCACCTTGTGCTTCTTGCACCATTGCGACAAATCATACACGTCGACGAGCACCTCTTCGACCGGAATGTCTTTGCTCTGAAAGTCTTGAACGCGTTCCTGAGCATGTTGGAGCCATGTCTCATAGTCGTCTTCGAGTTCATCCTTGTCCTCGGAGATCTCACGCAGCAAGCTCCATTGTTCCGGCTTGAACCACGCGATCCCGAACTTCACCGGCCTCTCTTCCATGGTCGTCCTCCTCACACCTGTCACAGGTCCAGCAGGGTGCTGCAACACCAAGGGACGAGCAAGTTGACGAGCCTCCAGACAGATCCAGGATCGACGATCTCGCGTCGAGCCATGTCTGGACCCCCCTCGCAGGAGCATCGTGGAGCCTTTAGAATCACTCTTCAGCACCCTGCTGGCGCGCTTGCCGGCCCGGACTGGAACATTGCTTTCACATTAGCTTCAAAGGGCCGCAATGCAAGCGTGATCCGTCGGCTACAACGCCTGGTCATGCCCTCTTTCGATCGACCAGCGTCCCTGCGACAAACTTGTGGATGATGCTAGAAATGAGCGTTTGGTACGGTAGACCTTCCTGTGCCGCGATTACTTGAACTTGATTCAAGTCCCTCGAGGACATACGAATATTGATGCGCTTGTCCTTCTGGAGGGTATTGCGCGCTGCCGTGCGCAGCAGGCGTCCCTTTCCCTTTAGACCCTTGACGGTGCGCCATTCTCCCCGCTCGTACGACTCGACAATCTTCTTCTCTTCGGCTTCGTCCGTGTACGTCTTCATGTCATTTCCCCTTGTACTTCGATGTTGCCTTCCTGTTGGGAATGATGGTCTTGAGGAATATTGTGTTTCCCTCCCTCACGAAGGGGACGAGATATACGTAGTCCTCAATTCGAATGATGGCGATCTCCTGCCCTGGGTATTCCCCTTGATTCGGATGGTCGATGATGTCGAGGTAGCCTTCCTGCTCCAGGATCAGAACCACCTGTTCGAAACTGACCCCTCTCTTGGCTTTCAGCCATTCATTCTTCTCGTTGTTCCAGTCGAACTGCACCATGAGTCAATGGTATGACGCCGTGTGCCTTTTGTCAATCATTGCGGGCATACCGTGGCGTTGAGCCGCGGGCGCGCTTGCCGGCCCGGACTGGAACGTTACAATTCACCTGAGCCTCGGCATCTGAGGGCCGACATGCAAGGGTGATCCGTCGGCTACAACGCCTGGTTAGGCAATGTCCTTGTATGAGTCCAGTGGGCCGCGCCCGAGCAGTGCTAGTACTCGTCCTCGCAGTTGTTCCCCGAGATCCGCCGCCTTCTTCCATAAAATGTGTGGATACTGCCGCGTGTCAAAGTGCAAGTCCGTCTTGTCATTATCACTGCACATCCATATGACGGGAACGCCAAGGCCGAGGGCAAACCCTGCTTCGAAGTAGACACCCCCCCGATGACCGGTGAAGTCTGCTACAACCAACCTGCTTTGACGGATCTGGGCGATGATCTCGTCATCGATCTTGTTGACGAAATGCTCCCGGTCGACGCGGATTGGCCGATATCCGCACTCCCGAATGGTCTTGTCGATCCCCTCCTGATATGTGTCCTTGAGGTCATCTGAGAACGACATTGCCACAAAGACGCGCGGATTCGTCGCGTCATGCCTGTGGGACTGCTCGAGTTCCGTCCATCCCTCAGGTGTAATCCGGATGCCGTAGTGAGGGCCCATCATCTTGTCTATGTTTACCCATCCCCGACTATCAAGGTAGGCGAGAATGTAGTCGAACTCGGCGATGTTCCTGCAATACCCAATTGGGTAGTCTGTCTTTCCGGCTAGGACAATCCGCTCTCCGAAATGAGAGGTCCGCAAGGACAGTCGGCGCAAGAGTTGGCGACCAAGTTCAGGAACGGTGCGCGGATACGTCCCGCTGACCAGAGACCCCACAGTTGAGGCAAGAACCCGGATCGGCTGTCCACCAATATCATGGTTGTACCGCAATACTGCAGACAAGACGTAAAGAGTCTCGCTGCCAGGAATGCCGTCCATCCACAATTCCTCTGAGATGAAGAACTCCCCGCACCGTGGACAAGAGACAAGATTGGTGAGAGTCGAACTGTCGAGACGACATTGGATGTCTGTGTCGTACCCGCACACTGGGCACTTGCTCTTGTCCATATATTTCTGTTCTCCGCAGTAGTTGCCAAACAGTTGATCGTAGCGTTTAGCTGCCGGCGCGCTTGCGGGCGCCTTGGAACCAGCTTCGGCCTCTTCCCATTGAACGGTAGCCCTCGTGCAAGGGTGATCGGTCAGCAACAACGCCTGGTTGAGCATTCATGTGATACCAAGCATGCTCTTTGCGATTGAAGTCAATAGTGTTTGCATGACTTCAAATGGGATCGAACCGCCTTTCTCCTTGATCATTTCCTTCGCTCTGGACCAGACTGATTCGTTTCTGGCTGAATCGATGAACTCATGCCCTTTCCAAGTGAGCCGATCAATTAGCCAATGATCTCCGCCAGAGTCAGACACGTCATGTGACTTTATCAACTCTGCTTCGGCCAGCAGGCCAATGTGATAGTTGATGACCGATGGTTCGTACCCTTCAATCTGCACGGACTCATCTTCAATCTGCTGGTTTGGTTCCATCGCTTCCACAAAGAGCACGATCTTGCGGATGAGATCCATGTCTCTCTTCATGCTTTTCTATCCCTTCGGTTCTATGAGGCCCAACAGGTGGATAATCTACATCTAACGACCGCCACGACCATCCCCGTACACGGCCATCTACCGGCCTATGCCTCCCCGGCCCGGAGTATCGCGGGTTCGATCGGTGCGGTAGATCGGCCGCAGCCTCAGCGTGTGCCTGCCGCGAACAGCCCCCAGAGCCTCTCCGGGTCCACCCGCTGCTCGAAGAGGCGCACGCCCAGGTGCAGGTGCGGGCCGGTGGCGCGGCCGGTGCTGCCCACCCTGCCGACGACCTGGCCGGCGGCGACCTGCTCGCCCTCGGCGACGAGCAGCTTCTCGAGGTGCAGGTACTGGCTCACGAGGCCGGCGCCGTGATCAACCAGGACGGTCAGCCCCGAGTAGTAGAAGTCCCGCGCGAGGCGCACCCTGCCGGCGGCGATGGCGTGCACCGGGGTGCCGGCCGGCGCGGTGTAGTCCTGGCCCGCGTGCGGGCTCTTGGGGATTCCGTTGAGGATCCGCCGGCGCCCGAAGTTGCCCGCGGCGCGCTCGGCGAGGGCCCGCTCGAACGCTCCCGTCCAGAGCGCGCCGCCGCCGGACTCGCGGTAGACCGCGGCCGCCTGCTCCTGTTCGCGTGCGATGCGTTCCTCCAGTTCTTTCGGCGGCGTCACCATCGCCGGCGGCAGGGTCAGGCGCTCCTCCGGGAAGGCGCGCCTGACGACGTCCACCGGGATGCGCTGCTCCTCGCCGCCGGCGCCCCGGCTGACGACGATGGTCTCCCTCCCCGTGGCCGCGTCGATGTCGAGGCCCAGGAGGAACACGGGCGAGCCCTCGCCGCCGAGCGCGAGGGCCGGATAGCGCTTGCCGAGGAACTGCGCCGCCTCCGGGCGCCCCTTTCCTTGCGGCGGACGCAGCACGAAGACGTCGCCCGGCTGCACGCGCAGGACCTGCGGCGCCGTCGCGCGCCCCTTCTGCGCGCACTGGCCCACGGCGCCGGCCAGGGCCAGCGCGCCGGCCAGCGACGCCAGCGCCGCCACGAGGGGGCCGCGCCTCATCCGACCGGACCCGCGGCGCGTGCCGCCGCCTCGCCCGCGTTGGCGGGCCCGCGCCCCCGCCCCAGCGGGTACGAGCGGCGGATTGCCTCGAGCACGAAGGCCTTGGCGCGATGCGCGGCCTCCAGCGGCGGCAGCCCGCGACCGAGGTGCACCGCGATGGCGGCGGCCAGCAGGCAGCCGGTGCCCCGGGTGTTCCGCGTGGGCACCCGCGGCCCGCGCAGCAGGAGGGAGCGCCGCGCATCGACGAAGACATCCACCGCCCCGCCCCGCCGGTGCCCGCCTTTCAGGAGCACCGCGCGCGGCCCACGTGCGAGCAGCGCCCGCGCAGCGCCCACCATGTCATCGAGATCCCTGAGCTCCGCGCCGAGCAGCGCCTCGGCCTCGGGGATGTTGGGGGTCAGGACCGCGGCGAGCGGAAAGAGGCGCCCCAGTAGCGCCTGGATGCCGGGCGCGTCGAGGAGCGCCCCGCCCGTCGTGGCGTGCAGGACGGGATCGACGACGACGTTGGGGACGCGGTGCCGCTCGATGGCGCCGGCCACCGCCCGGACGACCGGCGCGGTCGCGAGCATGCCGACCTTCACCGCCTGGGCGCCGCCGTCGGCAAGCACCGCCTCGAGCTGTGCCCGCACGAGCCGCGGCGCCACCGGCTCGACGGCGAGGACCCGGCGCGTGTCCTGGACCGTCACCGCGGTGATCACCGGCAGCGGGTGCCCGCCAAGCGCCTTCACCGCGTGCAGGTCGGCGGCGAGGCCCGCGCACCCCATCGGGTCCGAGCCGCCGGCGCACACGACGAGCGTCGGCGTCGTCCTCCGGCGCGGCGCCGCGGCGGCTATCACCGCGGCATCCCTGCGTTTTCTTGACAGCGCACGAACACGGCCGATACTATACCAGACGTATCGCAGGGCAGTCTCGGGGGGAATGGTCCGCGGCGACGTGCGCCGCGAAGCGAAGGAGATCGCGCATGAGGGAAGAGAAGCCGCGCAAGATCGTGTTCATCGACCGGCGCTTCCAGGGGCAGTTCATCCTCAAGTTCGTGCTGCTGCTCCTGGCCGGCACCGGGCTCTTCGTCCTCGCGGCGTACCTGATCCTCAACCGGCGCCTCGAGGAGACGTACTACAGCGCCCACTACACCATCAAGAGCACCGGCGAGATGCTCCTGCCGACGCTCCTGTCGCTGGCCGGCGTGTTCGTCCTCGTGCTCGGCGCCGCGGTCGTCGCCGTCACGCTCTACGTCTCCCACCACATCGCCGGCCCGCTCTACGCGATCCGCCGCTACCTCGAGAGCGTCTCGCGGGGCGAGCTGGACTTCCAGCCCAAGCTGCGCGACGACGACCAGACCACGCCCCTGGCGGAGTCGCTGGCGCACGCGATCGAGACGTTGAACAGCCACCTCGTGTCGATCCGCGGCGGCGCCGACGCGCTGCGCGAGGCCTCGGGCAAGCTCCCGCGCCACCTGCAGTCGCTCGACGCCACGACCGCCGAGTGCCGGAGCGACCTGGAGGACCTGCTCGCGCGCGAGGAGGCGCTGATCCGGGAGCTGCAGTTCTTCCGCCTGCGCACGCCGCCCGAGAGGCCCTGAGGCGACGGCGGCGGGAGCCCAACCGGCCATGCGCGGGACCGCCCTCCTGCTTGCCGCGGGGCTGCTCTGCGGCGCCACCGGCGGCGCGGCGGCGGTCACGCTCTCGCCGCACGCGGTGCAGTTCGAGAAGGTCGGCTGCACGCACTGCCACCTCACGCTCCCCGGCCAGGGGCGGGTGCTGCAGAACGGCGTCTACCGCAAGAGCATCGACGATCTCTGCCAGGAGTGCCACGCCGCCTCGCTCGAGGACAACCTCAACCACCGCGTCGGCATCCGCCCGTCGATGAAGGTCCCGACCGATCTGCTGCTGAACGAGCGCGGCGAGCTCTCGTGCATCACCTGCCACGCGCCGCACGCCGAGTTCGTCAACCCGGACACGGGCGGCCGGACCTGGCTGCTGCGCCGGCAGATGCTCAAGCGCGAGCTGTGCCTCGCCTGCCACGCCGACGAGAACTTCCAGGAGCCCCGGGTCAGCGTCTCGCTGCTGGCGCCCGCGAACAACGCCGTCGTGGACACGCTGCCGGTGCCGCTGATCGGCACGCTCTCCGAGCCGGGGATCCGCGAGGTGACCGTCGAGATCAACGACACGCCGCTGGTCCTGAGCGTGGAGAACGGGACCTTCTCGACGATGCTCAGGCTCCGCGACGGCATCAACACGGTGCGCATCTCGGGCCAGGGGGTCGAGCCCGAGGCGCTCAACATCCTCTTCCGCCCGACGCTGCCGCGGGAGATGACCTACCGCCTCTACCGCTCCCACGGCATGGTCAACCGCAAGGACTGCTTCGTCTGCCACGACCGCGGCGCCCGCTCCTACGCGGTCGGCGGCAGCGACGCCGCGCTCTGCGGCAAGTGCCACGACCGGTTCGCTCCCGAGCGCTACGTCCACGGGCCCGTGGCCGTCGGCAGCTGCACCGTCTGCCACGACCCGCACGGCCAGACCAACCCCGGGTTCCTCGTCGCCTCCGGCGAGGCGCTCTGCTTCCGCTGCCACACCGAAGCCGACGCGCTCAAGCACCTCGTATCGCCCGATGGCGGCAGCGCCTTCCTGCGCCAGAAGGGCTGCACCTACTGCCACGACCCGCACCAGGCGGACCGCCGCTACCTCCTGCGCCCGGCCCAGGACTAGCCGCTCACAGCCCCGGTCCTCACCGACCTCTGCTGCCCCGGTCCTGCGGGAGCGTCATTTTTCGTTCTGGCAAGGCAGCGACGAGCCCGCGCGGAGGCGTACTGGTGCCCCCCACCCCCTGCCCACTCCACCCCTGCTGCCCGCGCGCAGTCCCGTGGGGATTTTTCGTCCAGGCAAGGCCGCGCCGAGCGTGCGCGGAGGCGGGCTGGTGCCCGCCGCACAAGCAACGCGAGAAGCAACGCAGCCTGGGCGGAAAAGACCCCCGGGAATGCCGCGGGCCTAATCCAGTCCCGATCGCCGCCTGAGGATCCATTCTCCCGCGAGGAGCGCCAGGAAGAGCAGGAACACCGGGACCGACTCGGCGAGCGCCCGCCCCTCCTCCCGCTCGCGCGCGGCGCCCTCCCCCGTCAGGTCCCTGAGCACGCGGGCCAACGCCTCCGCCGTATCCCCGGCGTCGCCCAGCTCGAGCAGCGCGCCGCGCCGGCCGGCGAGCAGCGCCTTCAGGGCGTCGCGGTTCAGCCCCGGCGAACGGAACTCCTCGAGCGGCCACGCCGCCGTCACGACGGCCGCCGCCCGCGCGTAGACCTTGCCGCGCGCCGAGGCCTCCGCGGCGATCTCCCACGTCCCCTCGCCGGGCGCCGGCGCCTCGACGACGAAGACCCCGGGGGCCTCCGCAGTCGGTGCCAGGGCGCGCGTCTCACCGCGCGGCCCCTTGAGCGTCACCGAGAGGTCGGGGCTCGCGGCGGGGAGGAAGTCCTCGCCCAGCACGCGGATGCGGGCGCGGACCTTCTCGCCGGGGGCCACCCGCGCGCGCTCCGGCTCGACGCGCGCCGGCTCCAGCTGCGGGTCGCCGATGCTCCAGCGCACGGCCTGGCGGACGAACGCCAGGTAGGGGCGGCTGCCGCGGCCCCGCCCGGCCTCCTCGAACGCCCAGTCCCAGAGCGAGTCGGTCAGGACCGAGAGGACCCTCCCCTTCCCGTGGCGGCCGATGACCACGAGCGGCTGCGCCGGCCCGCCCTCGACCGGCACCTCCGCCAGCACCACGGCCCCGCGCACGGCCGGCCCGCTGACGTTGTACCCCTGGAGGGGCGGCGGCTCGCCGCCCTGGGCCACGAGCCCCTGGAAGAAGGGGTGAGCACGTCCGGCGGCGGTCAGGCGCGGCCGCACGGTGACGTCCCGGAAGCCGCCGCCCGCCGCGGGCGCGTCGGGGAGGGACACGGGGAGCAGCGGCGCGAGCGGCGTGAGCTGGTAGCGCCCTCCCTGGTACGAGAGCGGCCCGCCGAGCATCCAGAAGCCCCCGCCGCCGCGCACGAACTCCTCGACCTTCTCGAGGTAGGCGCTCGGCAGATAGGGCTGGGAGGCGAAGTTGTCGAAGATCAGCAGGTCGAAGTTGGGCAGCTCCTCCATGAAGATCTTCTGGGTCGGGAACGGGATGAGGCTCAGGTCCTGCTGCGGGACGTCCACGGCGTCGGAGGCCGAGCGCAGGATGATGAAGGACACGACGTCCAGGCTCGGATCCCCCTTGAGCGCGCCGCGCAGGAAGCGGTAGCTCCAGCTCGGGGTCCCGCTGACGACCAGGACGCGGATGCGATCGCGCACGGCGTCGAACGACAGGTCCGCGCGGTTGTTCTCCGCGATCTGCTCGCCGTCGAGGAGGGGCACCTGCAGCGTCAGCGCGTGGGCGCCGGGCGCCGGCGGGGTCCACTCCAGCGACTCGCGCAGCTCCGTGCCGTCGGGAGGCAGCCGCAGCGTGCGCGAGACCAGGACCTGCTCGCCGCGCTTGAGCAGCAGCGGCACCTCGCGCCCGGCGTACCCGCTCGAGCGGACCGTCACCGCGATCACGGCCGGGCTGCCGGCGAAGGCGACCGCGGGCGGCTCGGCCGCCGCTATCTCGACGTCGCGCGTGCGCTCGCCGGCGCCGACGCCGACGAACACCACCGGCACGCCGCCTCCGGTCTCGGCCCCCGTGGCCGCCGCGCCGGCGCCTGCGCCGTGCCCG
>DATDCY010000069.1 GCA_036524115.1 bacterium
CTCGTCGAGCGCTTCTGGTCTTGGCTTCATTGGCAGCGTCGTCTCGTCGTCCGCTGGGAGTACTATACCGAGAACTTCCTCGGCTTCGTCCAGCTCGCTTCAATCTGCATCTTGCTCAAACAGTTTTGAGATAGGTTCTAGTCAAGCGCGTCCGGCACGACTACCGCCGTACCGGCTCCCACAGTTTGTACCCTGCCAATGGCGGCCAACACACCGGGCTGCGGCTTGGTGTCGGCCGATACTTGACAGGCGCGTACTACTATGAAATGCTCAGGTAATCCGTGGCGCACATTCCGTGAGCCCGGGATCGACACTCCATTCGAGTCTTGTCAGGCGGGGACGGCGGCGCCTCCCTGAGACCGCTGTGCTCCATGCCTGGGCGAAAGGAGGTGACCGACAGAGGAAACGGCGCAAAGGCTGATCGAAACGGACCGACCGCAATACACCTACACGCAACGGGAGGGCGACACTCCGATGAACAGGACCCTTTTGGCGTGCCTCACCGCCACCATGATACTGCAGATGCCTGGCGTCTCCGCCGCGACAACCGAGGAAGGCGAGAAGAAGGTCTTTGAGGAACTGTCCGCGCTGATTCCGAAAGACCGGATGGTCTCGGTCGACGACCTCTACAAGAAGTGGCTGGAAGTCCAGGAGAAGAAGAGCAAGGCCATCATCATCGATATCCGCACGCATGACGAGTTCGACAATGGCCACTTGCTCGGGTCGAACAATGTCGATTCGGGCCATGCGTACACGGTTCCCAAGACCTGGCCGGACGCTGAGACCGAGATCTGGGTTCTCTGCCGCACCAAGCACCGCGCGACGTACTTCGGTTCCTTCCTGTATCGCTATGGCTACAAGAACGTCTTCGTCGTGGACGGCGGGATCGCCGCCTGGGCGGAGAAGGGATACCCCCTCGTCAGCGAGTACCTCGGCGAGATCAAGGTCATCAAGTACAACAAGCAGCTCAAGGAAGAATACCAGGTTCGTCAGGGACACTGAGGCCGAGCATCCCTCGGCCTGCTGCCAACACGGGCGCCCTCCGGTGGAACCGGGGGCGCCCCCTCCTCCGGGATTCGCCAATTGACGGACATGAAAATCTCCTCTTGACATACTGTTTCTGTGTACAGTATTCTATGTACAGCACATTATGAACAGGAGCTGAGTGCCATGGCCAAGGGACTGACGAAGCGACAGGAGGAGATACTCGATTTCATCGTGGAGCGCGTCCGCGACGAGGGGTTCCCGCCGACGCTCAAGGAGATGGCGGAGCGCTTCGGCCTCGCCTCGCCGAACGCGGCGCGCGATCACGTCCTCGCGCTCGAGCGCAAGGGGTTCCTCAAGCGCACTGGCGAGAAGTCCCGGGCGCTCAGCGTCGTCCCCTCGCTGCGCGCGGCCGCGGCCGCGACGGCGCCGCGGGGCTGGCCGCTCGTCGGGGTGGTCCCCGCCGGCTCCCCGGTCCTCGCCGAGGAGAACTTCGAGGGCTACGTCGACCTCAACGAACTCTTCGGCGGGGGCGAGGGCACGTTCCTGCTGCGCGTGCGCGGCGAGAGCATGATCGGCGCGGGCATCAACGACGGTGACATCGTCGTCGTGCGCAACCAGGAACGGGTGGCCTCCGGCGACATCGGCGTCGCGGTCGTCGGCGGCGAGGCGACCGTGAAGCGCCTCTTCCACGAAGACGGGACGTGGCGGCTGCAGCCGGAGAATCCGGCGATGGACCCGATCCGGGTCTGGGAGGGCGACCCGGAATTCCGGGTCGCCGGCAAGGTCATCGGCGTCGTCCGACGCTTCTAGGGAGGTCCGTCATGAACGGCACGCGCACCGACGAGTTCTGCACCATCGAGCGAACATCCGCGCGCACCCGTCTGCTGGTGCGCCATGCGCCCGCCCTCTTGCCGGGGCCGCTCACCGCTGCGCGGGAGCGCTCCCGCGCCCTGGACTCTCTGGCGCGTGAGGTCGCCGCCCGGCTCAACGAGGCGCGGCTGCCGCGACGGCGCGGAGCGCTGGGACGCGCGGCCGCCGCGGCGTGGCTGCCCCGCCTGGCCTTCGGGCACAAGTAGCGTCTTCGCCGATCCCTCTCCGGGCGGTGACGCCGTGCTGCGCTGGATCGCGCACCTCGACATGGACTGCTTCTTCGTGTCGGTGGAGCGTCTTCTGGATCCGTCCCTGGCCGGCAGGCCCGTCGTGGTCGGCGGCGATCCGGGCGGGCGCGGCGTCGTGGCATCCGCGTCCTACGAGGCGCGACGCTTCGGCGTACGCTCCGCCATGGCCTCGCGGCACGCGAAGCAGCTCTGCCCGCACCTGATCTTCGTTCCCGGCCATCACCGGCTCTACGGGGAGCACCACCGGAAGGTGCGCACGATCCTCGAGCGCTGGGCCCCGGTGGTCGAGGCGGCGTCGATCGACGAGTTCTACCTCGACTTCACCGGGTGCAACCTGATCTACGATGGCGGCGTCTTCCCGCTGCTGCGGCGCATCCGCGCCCGGATCGCCGACGAGCTGGGGTTGCCCTCGTCCGCGGGTCTCGCCGGGAACAGGCTGGTGGCGAAGATCGGCTCGCGCCTCGCGAAGCCAGCCGGGGTGGCGTGGATCCCGCACGGCGCGGAAGCCGACATCCTGGCTCCGCTGCCGGTACGGGCGCTCCCGGGCGTCGGCCCGGTCACCGCCGCCGCGCTGCAGCGCCTGGGCGTCACCAGCATCGGCCAGCTGGCGTCCATGCCGGCCAATGCCCTCGCCGCGGCGCTCGGCTCCTGGGGGCCGGACCTGGCCCGCAGGGCGCGTGGCGAATCGGATTCGCCGGTCGGCGAGGGCGGCGAGCGCAAGAGCGTCGGCCACGAAACGACGTTCGACGAGGACACGGCCGACCCCGTGCTTCTCGAAGCCACACTGTGCCGGCTGGTCGGCAAGGCGGCGCACCGTCTGCGCCGGACAGGCATGAAGGCCGGGGGCATCACGGTCAAGGTGCGCTACGCCGACTTCCGCACGGTGACCCGCAGCCGCGCGCTGCCCGCCGGATCCGACCGCGACGGCGACCTGCTCGCCGCGGCGCGCGAGCTGCTGCTCGGCGCTGCCGGCGCGCGCGTGCGAGTGCGGCTGATCGGCATCTCCCTCGAGCGCCTGCGCTCTTCGGGCGAGCAGCTCGGCCTGTTTGGCGCGGCGCGCGACGCGCGACGCGCGGCGCTCTACCCGGCGGTCGACCGCCTGCGCGAGAAGTACGGGTTCGGCGCGCTCGAGCTGGCCACGTCGAGTCTGCATGGGCGCGGCAACGGCGGCATCATTTGAGCTCCGAGAGGATGATCTCCGCGATCCCGGCGTAGTCGCCGCCGAAGTGGTGCCCGCCCTTGAGCGTCACGGCGCGTCCCTGCCCGGGCGCGAGGGAGGCACACGGTGAGTCCCGGGTCTCCTGCGCGTCCAGGCAGAGCACCCGCAACGCGCCGAGCTTGCCGATCTCCGGCAGGACGGGGAGGTCGTCCTTGCCGCCGCGATCCGAGACCCACTCAAGAATGTGGAACTCGAACTGCGCCGAGCGCGCAGGCCCCAGCAGCGCCACGAGGCGCACACGGGCGGCGAGATCCCCCGGCAGCCGGCTGGCGATGAAGGGCAGCACGTCCGCACCGAAGGAGTAGCCGATCAGGAGCACCTTCTCGCGGCGCCACGCCGCCAGGTAGTGTCGCAGGATCCGCTCCGCGTCGGCCGCCGCCGCGTCGGGGCTCTTCGCGCTCCAGAAGTACTGCAGCGTGTCGAGCCCGACCACGGGGACGCCCCGGCGGGCGAGGACGGCGGCCAGCTCGCGGTCGAGGCCGGCCCAGCCGCCGTCGCCGCTGACCATGAGCGCCAGCGTGTCCCCGGGGTCCGCGCTCGGCACCTCGACCAGCGGCAGCCCCGCGACCGATGCGCGCGTCATCTCCTTCGGCTCGGCCGACGCCAGCGGCGCCGGGGACGCGGCGGGTTCCGCGGCCGCGACCAGCCGCGCGAACGCCTCCCTGAACTGCGGCATCCAGTTGCGCGGCACCGAGAAGCCGTGCCCCACCTTGGGCAGCAGGACGATCGAGGCGCGGCCGACCTTGCGGACGTAGGCTTCCGTTGCCGCGGGCTCGCAGACCTGGTCGATGGTCCCCTGAAGGGCGATCCAGGGTGTCGCGAGCCCCGCCGACGGCCCGAACCAGTAGGTGTGCTTGCTGTCGGGCCCCTTCCACGCGAGGCCCCCGGCGCCCCTGCAGAGCGGCTTCGCCAGCTGCAGGTCCGGGCAGAATCCGAGGCTGACCCCGCCCTGGAACGTGCCGGCCGGGGCCTGCACGAGCACGGCGTAGACGAGCGTCGCACCGGAGGAGTACCCGACGAGGACCGGGGGCACGTAACGCGGGAAGCCGCGCCTCTTCTGCACGAACTTGCTCAGCGCCTCGAAGTCCGCCGCGGGGTAGGAGCAGGCTCCATCGCCCTGGGCGAGGTTCTTCAGGTAACGCGTGATGTCGATCCCCACGACCAGCGCGTCCAGGCCCGCGAGCTCGCGCGCCATGTCCACCACGCCGAGGTTCCAGCCCCCGTCGCCGGAGATGAAGAGCACGACTCGCGACGGGACGGGCGCCCGGCTGTAAAGCACGACCGGGCCGAAGCGGCCGTAGTGCACGGTCTCCTCCGCGGCCAGCGCGGGCGCCGCGCACAGCAGCAGCGCGCCGAGGACGGCACACGCCTTTCTCATGCGTGGCATTCTCCCTCGTCGCCCCGTATGATTCAATCGTCGGCCACCGGGTCTTCCCCGGAGTGCGCGCCATGGATGACCACGACACTGATGCGGGCGATCGGCCGCGGACCTGGTCCGTACCGCCCACGGTCTGGGCGCTGCTCGGCCTCGCGCTCTTCGGCGTCGCGATCGCCGTGCTTCTCCACGCGCTGCGCGCCTACCACCTCCACGACATCGCCGCCGCCGTGCGCGCCATTCCCGGCCCGCGCCTCGCCGCGGCCGCGCTGCTGACCTGCGCGAGCTACGCGGTGCTCACCGGCTACGACGTCCTCGCGTTCCGCTACCTGCGCAACCGCCTCGCCTACCGGCGCGTCGCCCTGGCGTCGTTCCTCAGCTACGCTTTCGCGAACAACACGGGCAGCCTCTCGCTGATCGCGGGCAGCGGCCTGCGCTACCGCTTCTACGCCGGCTGGGGACTCTCCGCGGCCGAGATCGCCAGGGTGATCGCCTTCTGCACGGTCTCCTTCTGGCTCGGCTTTCTCTCGCTCTCGGGCGCGCTCTTCCTCGCCGCGCCCTTCGCGATTCCGGCCGCGCTGCACCTGCCCGCCGCGACCACCCGCCCGCTGGGCGCGCTCTTCCTGCTCTTCCCCGCCGCCTACCTCGCCGCAAACGCCTTCTCCCGCTCACCCCTGCGGATTCGCGGTCGCGAACTCGCCCTCCCCGGCCCCGGCCTGGCCGCGGCGCAGCTCGTCCTCGCCTCGGCCGACTGGGCGCTCGCGGGCTGGATCCTCTACCTGCTCCTGCCGCCCGGTGCCGACCCCGGTGCGGCCCGTTTCCTCGGCTGTTACCTGCTCGCGCAGCTCGCGGGGCTGGCGAGCAACGTGCCCGGAGGCCTCGGCGTCTTCGAGTCGGCGATGCTCCTGCTGCTGGCACCGCCGCTGCCGGCATCGGCGCTCTTCGGCGCGCTCCTCGCCTATCGCGTCCTCTACTACCTGGCGCCGCTGGCGGTCGCCGGCGCCGTCCTCATCGCCCGCGAGAAGCCGTGGGCGGCCGCGTCCGTGCGCCGCACCGCGCACGCGCTGGGCCGCGTCGTCCCCGGCCTCGTCCCGGAGGTCTTCGCGCTGGCGGCCTTCACGGCCGGCGCGGTCCTGCTCTTCTCCGGCTCGCTGCCGGCGGAAGCCGGACGCTTCTCCCTGCTGCAGGAGATGCTGCCGCTGCCCCTGCTGGAGCTCTCGCACTTCCTCGGCAGCCTCGCCGGCGCGGGCCTGCTCGTGCTCGGGCGCGGCCTGCAGCGCCGGCTCGACGCCGCGTGGATCCTCACCGTGACGCTGCTCGCCGTCGGCGTCGCGGCATCGCTCCTCAAGGGCCTCGACTACGAGGAGGCGCTGGCGCTGGCGCTCATGCTCGCCGCCCTGGCGCCGTGCCGCGCGCGCTTCTACCGCCGCGGCTCGCTGCTGGCCGAGCCGTTCTCGGCCGGCTGGGTGGTCGCCGTGGCGGGCGTGGTGGTCGCGGCGCTCTGGCTCGTGCTCTTCTCCTACAAGCACGTGGAGTACGCGAACAACCTCTGGTGGCAGTTCGCGGTAGTGGGCCACGCGCCGCGCTCGATGCGCGCGCTCGTCGGCGCCTCCTCCCTGCTGCTGGTGTTCGCCGCACACCGGCTGCTCCACCCTGCGCCGCACCGGCCGGCGCTGCCCGGCCCCGGAGAGCTGGAGCGCGCGGCGGCAATCGCCCGCGCCAGCCCGCGCACCGCCGGCTTCCTGGCGCTCCTCGGCGACAAGGCGCTCCTGTTCAGCCGCAGCGGCGCGGCGTTCCTCATGTTCGGGGTGCAGGGGCGCAGCTGGGTGGCGCTGGGCGACGTCGTCGGCCCCGCCGGGGAGGCGGCGGAGCTCCTGTGGGCGTTCCGGGACCTCGCCGACCGCCACGACGGCCGGCCGGTCTTCTACGAGGTGGGAGCGGAGCTGCTGCCGCTGTGCCTCGACCTCGGGCTGCGGCCGCTGAAGATCGGCGAGGAGGCGCGCGTGCCGCTCCCGGACTTCTCGCTCGAGGGCGGGGCGCACAAGGGGCTGCGGCACGCGCACCACCGCGCGGCGGCCGCCGGGTGCGTGTTCGAGGTGGTGCCGGCCGAAACCGTCCCCGCGCTGCTGCCCGAGATGCGAAGGGTGTCGGACGAGTGGCTCGCCGGCAGGAACACCCGCGAGAAGGGCTTCTCGCTCGGTTCGTTCCGCGACGAGTACCTGCGGCGCTTTCCCGCGGCGCTCGTCCGCCGCGCCGGGCAGCTCGTCGCCTTCGCGAACATCTGGCCGGGCGGCGGCAGGGAGGAGCTGTCGATCGACCTGATGCGGCACGCCGCGGAAGCGCCGCCGGGCGTCATGGACTACCTCTTTGTCGAGTTGCTGCTCTGGGGCCGGGCCGCAGGCTACCGGTGGTTCAACTTCGGCATGGCGCCGCTCTCCGGGCTCGAGGACCGCAGCCTGGCGCCGCTCTGGAACAAGGTCGGCGCGTTCATCTACCTGCACGGCGGGCCGTTCTACAACTTCGTCGGGCTGCGCGCGTACAAGGAGAAGTTCGGGCCCGTCTGGAGCCCGCGCTACCTTGCGATCCACGGGGGCCTGAGCGCGCCGCGCGCCCTCGCCGACATCGCGGTGCTCGTCTCGGGCGGGGCCCGCGGCGTCGTCGCCAAGTGAGGCGCGCGGGGCGCTTTCCGTTTCGGGTCATTGCCGGGGGCGAACCGCGATCGCCCGGCCATTGGTGACATCACCCCATCGCAATTTTCCGGCGATCCCCTAGCTTCAGCGTGCGGAGGCCGGCGGGACCGGTGCTCCTCGGCTGCGAGGCGTCCCGCGCGGGGTTTCCGGAACCCGTTGAAGAAGGAGGCACGAAGATGTCCATTTCACGGCAACGTTGCACCGCAGTGCTCGCGACTGCGTTCGCGGCCGCTGCGCTGGCCCTGGCTACGCCGGCGCCCGTCCCCGCGGCTCCGAATGTTTACCAGATGCAGCCGCTCGTCTCGGACGTGTCCGGCCGCGCGCCGAACCTCGACCCGAACCTCGTCAATGCCTGGGGGCTGGCCTTCAACCCGTTCGGCTACGCCTGGGTGGCGGACAACGGCATGGGTTTCGCCACCTTGTACGACGGCGACGGCCACCCGCAGCCGCTCGTCGTGACGATCCCCGGCGGCAGCCCGACGGGCGTCGTCTTCAACGGCTCCGAGCAGTTCGTCGTCTCCGCCAACGCCCTCAGCGGACCCGCGCACTTCCTGTTTGCGACCGAAAACGGCACGATCGCCGGCTGGTCGCCCACTGTCGACGCCGCCAACGCCGTGCAGGTCGTGGACAGCGCGGCGGCCGGCGCGGTCTACAAGGGGCTGGCCATGGGCGCCAACGGCACGGAGGTCCTCCTCTACGCGACCGACTTCCACAACGGGCGGGTCGACGTCTTCAACGGGAGCTTCCAGCCGGTGGCGCTCGCCGGGACGTTCTCCGACCCGACGATCCCGGGTGGTTTCGCGCCGTTCGGGATCCAGAACATCCTCGGCAACCTCTACGTGACCTACGCCAGGCAGGACGCGGCACGGCACGACGACGTGGCCGGGCCCGGCCTGGGCTTCGTGAACGTCTTCGACACGAACGGGCGGCTGGTCCGCCGCTTCGCCCGGCGCGGCCAGCTGAACTCCCCGTGGGGACTGGCGCTGGCGCCGGCGGACTTTGGAAGGTTCAGCAACTGCCTGCTCGTCGGCAACTTCGGGGACGGGACCATCAACGCCTTCGACCCGGTGACCCGCACCTTCCGCGGCAAGCTGCGCACGGGTATGGGCAAGGCGCTGAAGATCGACGGCCTCTGGGGCCTCGCCTTCGGCAACGGGCTGGAGGGCCAGCCGGTGAACACGCTGTACTTCACCGCGGGACCGTCGCACGAGGCGCACGGACTCTACGGGCGGATCGTGAAGTAGCGCGCCGCGTCGCGGCCGGCCAGGACGAGCGGCCGATTACATAGGAGGGCGGGTTCCGGCGACGGGCCCGCCCTTCGCCTCGCGCGCCCCGGCGCGCGCAACACCACAAAGACCGCGCGCGGCGCGGCTCCAGGCCCTATATTCCGCTTGTCGCGCCGCTCATTTTCGGGCCCGTCCGGCGTCCGGAGACGGCGCAGCTCCAGGGAGGAGGAACGAAGATGCACCAGACATCTCGATCGCTCAGAACCGTTCTCGCCGCACTCCTGTCGGGCCTGATCTGCGCGACGGCCGGCGCGGCCGCCGAGCCCGCGACCTACCGGGTGCTCGCCGTCAACGACCTCGGTATGCACTGCTACGACTCCGACTTCGCGGTGTTCTCGATCCTGCCGTTGTTCAATACCGTCCGCGCGCAGGTGCTGCGGGTCGGGCCGGCGCCGACGCTGATCGGGTCGGGCGCCGCGACGTTCCGCTACAAGGCGCAGGCCGACGCCAGGGGCTCGATCAACACCACGAGCGTCGGCAAGACCAACTTCTGGACCTATCTGTCGCCGCTCTACGGGGTCAGCCGGCAGCCCGACGTGGGAATCCTCGGGGAGCGCATGCCGGGGCGGCTCAACGTGGCGCGGCCGTTCAACGAGTACGACGCCGCCTCCAGGACCTTCGTCGCCCACGGCATCCCGATCACCGCGATCGACGACGCCCGCCGGCGCAACCCCTACAACCTGATGCGGATCACCGCGTACAGCCGCGCCACGGGCCTGCCGCTGGCGTCCCTGCCCACGGTGCTGCCCGCCTCGGACGAGATGGCCTGCGGGAACTGCCACCTCACCGGCAGGCAGGCGGCCGTGGACCCGGCGGTCACCTGGAGCACGGACCTCAGCCCCACGCGCCAATACAAGAAGAACATCCTCCTGCTGCACGACCTGCGGATGGGAACGGGCCTCTATGCGAGCCAGCCGGTGCTCTGTGACCGCTGCCACTATTCGCTGGCGCTCGATCTGGCCGGCACGGGGCCGACCGGGGACCAGGTAGGCAAGCCGTACCTCTCGCGCGCGGTGCACAGCTTCCACGGGACGCGGATCCCCCAGGACCCGAGCGGCACCGGCACCTGTTTTCTCTGCCACCCCGGCCGCACGACCCAGTGCCTGCGCGGCGCCATGAGCACGGCCGGCATCGGCTGCGTCGGCTGTCACGGCACGATGACCGCGGTCGGGCTCGACACGCGCTCGCCGTGGGCGCAGGAGCCTCGGTGCGACTCCTGTCACACCGGGGATGCGCTGGCGAACTTCGACGGCAGCATCATCCGGCGCACCGCCTACTCTGACAGTCCGGACGTCGCCACGCCGATCGTGGCGACCAACACCCGGTTCGCGGTGCCGCCCGCCTCCCTCTACCGCATGAGCCAGGGGCACGGCGGCGTGGCCTGCGCCGGCTGCCACGGCAGCCCGCACGCCGAGTGGCCGAGCCGCGAGGCCAATGACAACCGCGCCGCCCTGGCCCTCCAGGGACACCGCGGGCAGATCGTCGAGTGCGGGACCTGCCACGGGACGGGGCTCTCCCTGACCCTCGCCGGCCCCCACGGGATGCACAACGTCAACAGCCAGGCGTGGGTCAACGGTCACGAGGCCATCGCGCCGGCCAACCTGGACGCTTGCAGGGCCTGCCACGGGGCCAGCGGCGAGGGAACCGTCATCTCCCGGGCCCAGGCCGAACGCACCTTCGTCGTGGAGGACGTCGGGACCGTGCGCATCTACCGGGGCACGAAGATCGGCTGCGGCAACTGCCACGCCAACCCGCTTCTCGGCGGGGGCGCCTGATCCACCCGTAGGACGGTCCGCGCCGGCGCGGACGGCGAGAGCTCGTGCGGCTCCCCGCCCGCGCCGGCGGCCGAACCGAAAGAGACTCTACTTGCCGGCGGAGGCGACGAAAGAGGCGAGGTGGTCCATGAGGCGCTTTGCCTCGACGGGCACGACCATCGGCTTGCCGGCGACAACCTCGGCGGCGCTGGCGAAGCCCTTGCCGTAGTACGCCTCGTCCGAAGCCTCGTCGATCCGCAGGGCTGCGCCGTCGATGGCGAGACCGGCGAAGAAGCCGCGGCTCCGCGAGTAGGAATAGATCTCCGCCTTCAGCTGGACGTCGGTCGCGGCCTGCGCCTCCCTGCCCACAGGGCCCGCGGCGATGCTGGCGTTCGCGCCGAGCGTGAACTTCCCCTTCAGGATCCCCTCGACGCTGCGGGCGTGCTTGAAGATGAGGACCACGTCGGTGGACTCGGCGCCCGCCTGCCAGCCGATGCTTCCCCCGGCGATGCTCACGAACACCGGCGGGGCCCAGCCGCCGTCCTTCCCGCGGACGAGCAGAACGCCGGCGCCGTATTCGCCGCCGACGACGAACCCCGCCTTGAGGACGCCGGGAATGATCGCGACCCCGGCGGCGTCCTTCACGAGCGCGGGCGCGAGCCCCTTCTCGGGTATCGTGGTGATGTCCTTGAGGACTGCGATCGAGTCCTCGACCTTCCCCGCGGGCGAGGCCGCCGCGGGCGCCGGGGCGAGGGCAAGACCTGCGATGAGGGCCACAAGCATCGACACAACGATCCAGCGTTTCACGTTCGTTCCCTCCTTCTGCGGACTTCCGTTGCACTGGTCCCCTCGCCGGTGACGGCGGAACGAGAGACAGTTCCTCCCGCGCTGGAGCGCCTGTCGAGGGGGGTGATCAGCCTGCCTGTCGGGAAGATAGGGCCCGGGACGCCGCGTTTCAACCGCCCACTCCCCCGGGGGGCGACGAAGCGTTGACGGGGCACCGTGCGGGAACCATATTCCCAGCAATCCCCGCGACGGCACCGCTGGTGCCCGACGCCGCGCGCCACACTCGAGCGAAGAAGGAGTCCGCCAATGAAACTCACGTTCACCAGAAGCATCGTCCCTCTCTGCGTCGGGGCCGCAGGCGCGGTCCTGCTGGTTTTCGCGTGCCATGCCGCGGATGGCGTCGCACCGGCCCAGCCGCAGCCCCCGCCGCCGAGCGCCGAGGCGACGGCGCCCGCGCGTGCCCTTGGCGACGCGCTCGCCGCGGTCGCCGAGTACGTCAGACCCGCGGTCGTCAGCGTCTACTCCGAGAAGATCCTCAAGGTCAGACAGCCGGACTTCGGCCTCCCGTTCGATGACGAATTCCTTCGCCGCTTCTTCGGCGAGCAGGGCCCCTCGCCGCACGGCGGGGGCCGCGAGTTCAAGGTCCCGCAGCGCGGCATGGGCTCGGGCATGATCATCGACCGCGAGGGGCACATCCTGACCAACAACCACGTGGTCGCGGATGTCGACGAGCTGAAGGTGCAGCTTGCGGACAAGCGGCAGTTCGTCGCGAAGGTCGTCTCGGTCGACCCCAAGACGGACGTCGCCGTGATCCGCCTCCAGGGGCCGCTGCCCGCAAACCTGCCCACGGTGCAGCTCGGCGACTCGGACGCGCTGCGCGTGGGCGAGCTGGTGATGGCAATCGGCGCACCGTTCGGCCTGACGCAGACGGTGACCTCCGGGATCATCAGCGCCCGCGGCCGCTCGGATGTCGGCGTCGCCAGTTACGAGGACTTCCTGCAGACCGACACCGCGATCAACCCGGGCAACTCCGGCGGTCCGCTGGTCAACATGCGCGGCGAGGTCATCGGCATGAACAGCGCGATCGCCGGCAGCGCCGGTCAGTTCGCCGGCGTCGGCTTCGCCATCCCGGCCAACATGATCAAGACCATCCTGCCCACGCTGACGCGCGGCGGCAGGGTCACCCGAGGCCAGATCGGCGTGGTCATCCAGGACCTCTCCAAGGACCTTGCCGAGCAGTTCGGCCTCGGCGACACCGCCGGGGCGCTGGTCTCGCAGGTCGTGAAAGGCTCGCCCGCCGAGCGCGGCGGCGTGGAGGTCGGCGACGTCATCGTGCGCGTCGACGGCAGGCCGGTCACCGACACGAGGAGCCTGCGCAACACGGTGGCCGCGACCGCGCCGGGGACCCGGATCAAGCTCGAGGTGCTGCGGGGGAAGCGCGAGCACACCCTCTCGGTCACGGTGGAGGCGCAGCCGGCCGAGGCGACCGCGAGCGCCTCGCGCCCCGGCGAGAAGGGCGAGGACCCGCTCGACAAGCTCGGGCTCGAAGTCCAGACCCTCACGGCGGAAATGGCGCAGCAGCTCGGTCTCAAGGACACCCGGGGCGTGCTCGTCACCGACGTCGCGGAGGGAAGTCCCGCCGCGCAGGCGAACCTGCAGCAGGGAGACGTGATCATCGAGGCGAACCGCACGAGGGTCGCGGACGTCGAGGCGCTGCGCCGGCTGCTCCGGGGGGAGCCAGGCAAGGGGATCCTCCTGCTGATCCACCGGCAGGGGACGAGCGTGTTCGTGGTGCTGCGCCAGCCCTAGGGCGACGGCGTCTGGCTCGCGGGGCGCAGGCCGAACAGGTCGCGCGCCGCGAGCAGCACGCCGGCGAGGAAACAGAGGCCGGCGGCGCCGACCACGCCGAGCCAGAGGCGCATGTACCCCTGCGCCGTCATGAAGCCGAGGCCGAGCACCCGCTCGATGTAGCTCTGCAGCACCCCCGCCACCCCGAACCCCAGGCCCATGACCAGCATGGAGATGCACATCGTCCAGAAGGCGACCCGGCCGCGGCGCTCGTCGAGGCGCTCGATGCCCCGCAGCCGCGCCAGCGCGAAGTAGAACATGGTGAGGTTGAGCAGGGCGTAGGCGCCGAAGAAGGCGAGGTGGCCGTGGGACGCGGTGACCTGCGAGCCGTGGGTGTAGCGGTTGATCTGCGGCAGCGTGTGCAGGAAGCCGAAGACGCCGGCGCCGACGAAGTGGAAGACCGCGCACCCGACCGCGTAGGTCCACAGCAGCGGCTCGCCCGTTTCCCGCCGCCGCTCCCGGGCCGCGCGCAGCGCGTCGACCACCATCAGCAGGATCGGCGCCGGCTCGAGCGCCGAGAAGATGCCTCCCCACCAGAGCCAGTAGCGCGGGGCGCCGATCCAGTAGTAGTGATGGCCGGTGCCGACGATCCCCGTGAAGAGGACGAGCCCGATCTCGATGTACAGCCACTTCTCGATGCGGGCGCGCTCCACGCCGCTGAGCCGCAGCAGGACGAAGGCCATGAGCGCGCCGGCGACGAGCTCCCACGCCCCCTCGACCCAGAGGTGGATCACCCACCACCAGTAGTACCAGTCCACGATCTCGTTGCGGAAGACCGGCAGGGCGAAGAGGTAGAGCAGCGCGAGGAACACGAGCCCCGCGAGCAGCGTCCCCTGGATCGCCGTCCAGCGGCGGGCCCGGATCATCGTCAGCGCCACGTTCGCGAGGAACAGCAGCGCCGCCACGACCACCACCGCGCTCAACGGGCGTGGCATCTCCAGCAGAGGGCGCCCCTTCGTCCAGCCGAAGAGAAAGCCGGCGATCGCCGCGACGCCCGCGCCCAGCAGCAGCACCAGCTGCACGAGCGCCACCCGCTCGGAGAAGATCTCGGAACGCGTCTCCTCCGGGACCACGAAGTACGTCCCGCCCATGAAGCCGAGGAGCATCCAGAGAACCAGGAGGTTCGTGTGGATCTCCCGCGCCGTGGCGAACGGGAAGACGTCCACCAGCCCCTGGGGCAGGGAAACGACGTAGTTGGAGACGAGCCACAGGCCGACGACGACCTGGAGCACGAACAGCGGCAGCGCGGCACGCACGTACCAGCCGGCGATCCGCTGCGACCGGAACTCAAGGGTGGCGGCCATCACTTCAGGCCCGCGAGGAAGGCCGCGATCCGCTCCAGGTCGGCGTCCGCAACGGCCGCCGCGCTCTGCGCCGGCATCATGGCCTGTGGGTTCACGGCCTTCGGGTTGCGCACGTAGTGCTCGATCTGCTCGACGGTCAGCATGCGGCCGATCATGTCGAACGGTGGGCCGAACGTGCCGCCGCGGCCGTGCAGCGAGTGGCACCCCAGGCAGGGCTGGCCGCGCAGGACGTCTTCGCCCGCCGGCGCCGCCACCGGCCCGGTCGCGGAAACCTTGCGGGCGACGCTGTCCTGCGGCGGCCAGTCATTGTTCTCCACACCTCCGACCCAGTCCAGGAACGCGACGATCTCGTCGATCTCGGAATCGGCCAGCCGCTGGCGCGGCATCTTGCGCCAGGAGGCGGCCAGCGCGACGCCGGGGTCTTTGAGGCGGTAGCGAATGCCGTCGGCGCCGACCCGGCGCACGGCGCGCGTGAGGTCCGGCGCGTAGTAGCCGCCGAAGCCGAGGATCGTGTGGCAGTCGTTGCAGTTGCGCCGCTCGAACACGCGCTTCCCGGCGACGGCCCGCCCGTCGAGCCGGTCCGCGTGCGTCAGCGCGCCGACGTGCCGGTGGAAATCCGCGGTGAGCGCGAGGAAGACGACCGCCGACGCGACCGTGCCGAGGATGCATGCCCAGAACGCTCCGCGCGTCCCCATCGTTCCTCCGTTTCGGCGCTAGCGTTCCTTCGTGACGCTCAGCGGCCCGGAGCCCGCGGCCATGATCGTCGCCATCCCGCCCATGATGGCGAGGTTCTTCATGAAGTTGATGTACTGCCCCTGGACCTGCGCCGGGTCGATGCCCCAGAAGCGGTGGAAGACGAGGGTCACCGGGATCAGCCAGACGAAGTAGACGAGCGCGGTCAGGCGCGCGTAGATGCCGAGCAGCAGCATCAGGCCGCCGGCGGCCTCGATGAGGATCGTCAGCGCGAGGAGGACCTCGGGCGCCGGCAGGCCCTTGCCGCCCATCATCTGCGCCGTCCCCGCGAAACTGCCCATCTTGCTGATGCCCGAGAGGATGAAGATCGCGCTGATGAGGATCCGCCCGAGCAGGAACAGGTACGGCTGCGCCTTGTCGAAGAGCCGGTTCATTTCCTACACCTCCGCGAAGACCCCGTGCGAGGCGCCGTCACGGCGCTGCTCTGAAAGTTATCCCGGAAACCGGTCCTGTCAACTGCGGCCGCGGCGCACCGTGACCTCGAGCGGGAAGACCAGCGACGCGCCGAACCAGCCGATGGTGCCGACCAGGGGCATCAGCGCCAGCAGTCCCGCGAGGTAGAGGATGCCGGCGCCCCCCCCCGAGCGCAGCAGCGCCGGGTTCGACCAGCGCCACGCGAAGAGCGCGCCGGCGAGGACGAGCGCCGTGTACGAGAGAGCGATCTTGATGCGGACGGCGCGCAGCGGCCGTGCGCCGTAGTTCAGCCACCACGTGAGGTGGCCGAAGAGGACCGCGACCGGCGTGAAGAGCAGGCCGCCCGCGAGGCAGGAGAACCCCGTCTGCTCGAAGGCCGCGTCGCCCGTGAGCAGCGAGAGGACGCTGAACGCCCCGGCCGAGAGCAGGAAGACGATCGGGAAGTGCACGGTCATCGGGTGGGGGTGGCGCCGGAGGAACGGGACCCGCTCCAGCAGCCGCGCCAGGGGCCGCGGCACGCGCGGGCCGACCGGCTCCGCCGCCGCGAACGTGCCGACCCGCGGCACGCGCTCCAGCATTTCCAGCCCGTGCGGCGCGGCGGCGATCTCCGCCGTCAGGTCGGCGCCGGCGCGGTGCCTCCCCATGTGCATTCCGCCGCGCCAGCGCGCGCTGGCGCTCACGTCGTAGACGCTGCCGCCGTGCGCGACCCACGCCGGCCGGCCCTCCCGTCCGTCGTTCGCGGCAAGCTCTCCGGCACCGACCTCCCGCGCGGGCTCCTGCGGGGCGCCGCTCACAGAAGCCGGCCCAGCAGGACGAGGGCAAGCATCGCCAGCGGGTAGGAGCTCGCGCGGTTGAAGAGCGCCGCCGCCTGCGCGGGCGAGCGCTGCCGCAGAAGCCGCGCGCCCGGGAGCAGCAGGAACCAGAGGCCCGCCGCCGCGCCCGCCGCCGTCCACACGACCGGGGCGGAGGACGTCCCCGCGGTCCCGCCCAGCAAGAGCGCGCCCCCGGCGGTCGCGAGAGCCAGCGCCGTCAGCGCGAGCCAGGCCGCGCCGGCCGCGCCGAACCGGACGGGTATCGTCCGCGCGCCGAAGGCCGCGTCGCCGTCCAGGTCCACCCAGTCCGCGGGGACGTTCTGCCCGCCGATCTCCCAGCAGAACACCCAGAGGAAGAAGAGGGCCAGGAAGCCGGGAGGCGGCTGAGGGTCCACGGCGAACGCCGCGGCGACCCCGCCGAGGGTCTTCACCACGCCGCTGACGAGCACCCGCAGCCAGCTCACCGTGAGCAGCCGGCAGTAGAGCGCCTCCAGCGCGCAGCCGATGAGGAAGATCCCGGCGCACACCGGGTTGAGCCGCCACGCCCCGACGATGGCCACGAGACCCCAGCCGCCCGCCCAGAGCGCGGCGGCGCGCACGCTCAGCAACCCCTGGGCGAGCGGGTGGCGCACGCCGACGGCGTCGAGATAATCGCCCTCGACCCCGCCGCCCGCCCAGCGCATCTTCTCGCGGTCCGCGGCGCAGTCCACCAGGTCGTTGAGGGCGTAGACGCTGAGGTACGCCGCCCCCGCCGTCAGCAGGCCGAGCAGCGAGACCGACAGCGGCGGCAGGGCGCCCCCGAGACAGAGGATGGCGCCGAGGGCGGGCGTGGCCACGTCGAGGAGGGCGTGCGCGGCGCGCGAGAGCGCCAGCAGCAACCTGACGCGCGCGCCGGCGGAGACCGCGGGGGCGACGGCGTACCCGGATGACGCCGTGCTAGGAGCCATAGCCTCCCCCCGAAGCGCCGACCTTCCCGCGGAACACCTGCACCTGGTAGAGATTGTACGCGAGCATCACCGGCAACAGCAGCACGGTCGCCACCAGCATGAAGCGCAGCGTCTTGGGCGAGGCCGCGGCCATGTCCACGGTGTCGAACGGCGGGATCATGTAGGGGTAGAGGGCGGCGGAGCCCCCCGCGAAAACGGCGAGCACCAGCACCGCGCCCGCCGCAAAGGGCGCCACCTCGCTGCGGCGCTCGCGCAGGGTCCACTGGAGCGCGGCGAACGCGACGAGCGCCAGCAGCGGAAAGACCGCGACGCCCGCGAGCTGCGGCCCCCAGCTCCATTTCCCCGCCACGTGCGGGTAGCGCGCGGCGAGCAACGCGTTCACGGCCGCGGCCGCGGCGAGCACCAGCCACGAGGCGATGCGCGCCTGCCGGTACGCGCGCTCCTGCACGTCGCCGGCGGTCTTGTAGACGAGGAAGGCCGCGCCGAGCAGCACGTAGCCGCAGCCGACGCCGACGGCGACCAGCAGCGCCAGCGGCGAGAACCAGTCCCACGCCCCGCCAACGAAGCGCCCGCCCTGCACCGGCAGACCGCCGAGCAGGCCGCCGAGCGCGAGGCCCTCGCCCGCGGCTGCCGCGGTGCTCGCCGCCGCGAACACGCGCCCCCACGGCGCCTTCTCGGCCGCCTGCGCGCGGAACTCGAAGGCCACGGCGCGGGCGATGAGCCCGAAGAGCATGAGCAGGAGCGGGAGGTACAGCGCGGTGAGGACCACGCCGTAGAAGCGGGGAAAGGCGCCGAAGAGCATGCCGCCGAGCACGACCAGCCAGGTCTGGTTGGGCACCCAGACGTGTTCGAGACTGTCCATCATGAGCGCGCGCCGGCGCGGCCCCGCGGCGAGGGCCAGCAGGCCCACGCCGAGGCCGAAGCCGTCGAGGACGACCGCGAGCACGAGCAGGAACGCGATGATCAGCAGCCAGAGGTCGGCGAGCGGGATTCCCACGACGCCTCCTACTCCCGGCCCCGCGCCCGCGGCGCCGGCGGCTCCTCGAAGCGCGGCCCGGCGGCGACCATCCGCCGCGCGAAGAAGACGAAGGCCGCGAGCAGCGCCGCGTAGGCGGCCGCGAAGCCGAGAATCGACGCCCCCACCGCGCCCGCCGCGACGGGCGAGGCCGCATCCGTCGTGCGCAGCAGCCCGTAGATCACCCACGGCTGCCGCCCGATCTCACGGGTCATCCAGCCGGTCTCCACCGCCACGTAGCCCAGCGGCCCCGCCGCCATCCAGCCGCGCAGGAGCCAGGGGTGGGCGCCGACGCGGTCCGGCCGCAGCCCGCCGCGGTGCCACGCCCACGCCGTCCAGAGAGCGAGCGCCGCGAAGGCGAAGCCGATGCCCGTCATGACGCGGAAGCAGTAGTACGGGACGACGATCGGCGGCCGGTCCGCCGCGGGGATGTCCCGCAGCCCCTGCACGCGGCCCGTCGCGCTGTGCGTCAGCAGCAGGCTCAGTCCCGAGGGGATCTCCAGCGCCCAGGCGTTGCGCTCCCGCTGCGGGTCCGGCCAGGCGACGAGGGACCACGGCGCGCCGGTGCCGGGCGCATTCGTGACCCAGTGCGCCTCGATGCCCGCGAGCTTCGCGGGCTGGTGCTCGAACACCGTGCGGCCGGAGCCGTCGCCGAGAAGCACCTGCAGCGGCGCGATCACGAGGGCCGCCGCGAATGCCAGCTTGAGCGAGCGCAGGAAGAACTCCGGGTGACGTCCCCGGCGCAGGTACCAGGCGCTGAGTCCGCCGACCACGAAGGCCGTCGTCTCGAGGCTGGCGACCCACATGTGCGCGACGCCCCAGTGCATGTCCGGGTTGAAGATGGCGTCCACGTGGCTCGTGAGGACGAAACGGCCGTCCTCGAAGTGGCCGCCGGTGGGCGTGTGCATCCAGGAGTTCGCCACGAGGATCCAGAACGCCGAGAGCGAGGCGCCGAGAGCGACCATCGCCGTGGCCAGCAGGTGGCCCGCGCGCGAGACGCGATCCCAGCCGAAGGCCATGATGCCGATGAACGCTGCCTCGAGCATGAAGGCCATTGCCGCCTCGAAGCCCAGCATGTGGCCGAAGAAGTCGCCGCCGGCGACGGAGAACGGGCCCCAGTTCGTGCCGAACTGGAACTCCAGGGGGATGCCGGTGGCCACGCCGACGGCGACGTTCAGGAGAAAGAGCCGCCCCCAGAAGCGGGCGTGGTGGTAGTAGGCCTTGTCGCCGGTCCTGAGCCAGAGCGCCTCGAGCACCAGCAGGAAGATGCTCAGGCCCACGGTGAGCGTCGGCCAGAGGATGTGGAACATCGCCGTCAGCGAGAACTGCAGGCGCGAGAGGGTGACGGCGTCGACGCCCGTCATGATCGCCCGCCTTCCTAGGCGCCCGGGGCATCCCCGCCCCGCGCGCCGCCGCGGTCCCTCAGACCCGACCAGGTGCGCCGGTTCACGAGGAAGAGCAGCGCGGCGAGCGCGGCGAGGTAGACGAGGACGCCGGCGCCGATCCTGCGCCTCTCGGCGGCGTGGGGGTCCGCGGCGAACAGGAGATAGGCCGCGACGTCGGCCGCCTTGCGCCGCAGATCCGGGTCGTCCCCGGCGAACGGGGCCGGCATCGCGATGCCCGGGGAGACGCGGTTCTTCTCCGGCGCGTCCACGTACGCCGACAGCAGCGCCGCGATGTACGCCGCACCCTGCCCCTCGCGCCCCCGGGCCAGCGCCATGAGCGAGAGGTCCGGGGGGACCTTGCCGAAGGCGGCGCGCGCATCGCTCTCGGCAAGCGGCGCGCGCTCGCCGAGGTAGCGCAGCCCGTGGCAGGAGCGGCAGACCTGCGCGAAGACCTCCCGGCCGCGGGCGACCGCCGCCGCGCCGGCGGG
>DATDCY010000070.1 GCA_036524115.1 bacterium
CTCGTCGAGCGCTTCTGGTCTTGGCTTCATTGGCAGCGTCGTCTCGTCGTCCGCTGGGAGTACTATACCGAGAACTTCCTCGGCTTCGTCCAGCTCGCTTCAATCTGCATCTTGCTCAAACAGTTTTGAGATAGGTTCTAGCAACAAGTTGCCGCAAAGATCGCGGCGGTGCAATCAGAATTTGAAAAGTCCGCAAGTCTCAAATCGCATCCCGTAAACTTCGCGCCCGCAAGCACGATGTGGGAGAAATTGCTGCCAACCAGGTTCTGGTCGGTATAACTCACCCCCGACCTGATGATTGGCGACGGGCAATCGGCGATGCTGCATATTCCATCAAGGTTCTTATCCTCAGTGGCGAGGTCGCAGGTCTGGCTGCCGTTAAGATCCCAGCATGCGTAGCGGATGGTGCCTGGAGGCCCCTGCGCTCCAGTACAGCCAGTAGGCCCGATTGCACCAATACTTCCAGTGGGCCCCAGCGGCCCAGTGGGGCCGGGATTGCCGCTCGGTCCTTGGGGGCCATTAGAACCCGTAGGCCCAGTGGCGCCCGTACTACCAGTTGACCCCCGCGCCCCAGCAGGGCCAACGCTTCCCCCCGGTCCTTGTGGGCCGGTCGGTCCCGCGAGCCCCTGCGGCCCTTGAGGTCCCGTAGGCCCGTCGGCTCCTTGTGGTCCCTGTAAGCCCTGCAATCCCCGCGGTCCCTGCGCGCCCGTGGCGCCCTGCGGCCCCTGTGGCCCCTCAGGGCCCTCCGGCCCTGTCGGACCAGGTGGTCCTGACTCGCTGTAGAGGGCGTAGGGCGCGATTGGGAAGAAGGATCGAGCAACCACCGGCGTCACTACGCCCTTCTTCATGACCTGGACAAACAACTGCTGAGAGAAGTCGACCGTGTTTGGAATGGGGGTTGAGCCGCCGCCCAGCGTGTAGACCAGGACCGGGGTCTTCAGAGTGAGATTTACCCATCCCGAGGACCAGAGCTGTCTGCCTGCCTCATCCCACAGACTAAATTGGAGGGTGTGGGTCCCCGGTTGTAGGTTGGTCTGTTTCTCGAGGAGAAAGCGCAGGGCAGGGGAGGCGGAATGGGCAGAGGTTTCGAGGCAAAGCAAAGTGAGCATCACGAACACGATGGTCAGCAGGCGCTTCATGCCCCCCTCCAGCGTAAGACGAGTAGACATGCCACGGCTCGGATGAGGACGCCGCGAACAATCGGAGGATATCACCCGAGGTCAAGAGCTTTCAAGAGGTCGGGGTACATTCGTCGATGGCTTGGCAGGTGAGATCGCCAATGGGTTCTTCATAGCAGTGTCGCGCATTGTTGACGCGTTGTCTTGTCCATTGCGGAAGAAATAGACTCGATGAACTGTCGCCATTCACGAACATGCGGTTTGCGGAGCGTGTCAGGAACCTTGCCGGTGTGCACAATTTCCCCTCTGAGTTCCACCAGGCGATCAATTGCACAGGATGGTTCCTTGGTAGTTGTGGTGAGATGTTCCGGCACTATTCCTGAACCAAGTCCTTCGAACGCATCGCCCACGCCAGCCAATTCCAGCAGGCGCTTAACTGGGCCTGCTTTGGCCGTGTTCAGGCCGTAGTTCTCGATATTCTCACCTATGGCTTGTTGCCTAACCTTCTGCACCCACAGGCTCCGCCACCCAGGGAAGACTGTCAATTCCCATGGCGTACACTTCTCCAGCAACTTCCGAATCTTCTCTGGAACCCTCTCTGGGGAAATGTCCTTTGAGACTTTCTCCGCCAGTTCGATGGATAGTTGCTCAACATAGTTCTCCCAAATTCCATACGTGAATACCACAGCGGCCGCAAACAACGCACGTTCTTTCTCTGATGGCTTGCCCTTTGTGTCTTTCACGTAGCTAAGAACGTTATCGACAATCCCAAGAGCGGGCCCCACGCCCTGATGTGCGTTCGTTTGAGTCGAAGTCCAACTTGGCATGGTCTTCTCCGATGTTGTGAACTGGTGAAGTTGCTTTCCTTCTTGCTCCAACAGTGTATCTAGCTGACCTGCTGTCCTCCACCAGGATCTCGCCGGGGTGAATCGGAGGCACCTTCCTCGTGAGCATGTTCCCTCACGCGTACATCAACTTCCCCCGCGGCTCCGGAATGGGGCGCCCGAGTTCCTTTGCAGTGTCAATCCATTCCTTGATGATCACCTCAGCGTTCGCGAGAGCTTCCTGGTAGGACGCTCCATCTGCCATACATGCGGGCAGCTCGGGCACTTCGGCGATGAAGGTCTTGTCCTCGGCACTCCAGTAGATCACGATCTCGTACTTGGCGCTCATCGATCTAGTTCTCGTCGTCCAACAGGTTGAGAACCAGCCTGATCAGCAACTCCTTCTCCGCGGGATCGCTCTCCGCGACGAGGAGCGCCAGCGCGACCATGGCGCTGTCGGTGAAGCGCAGGCTGCCGTCGGCGCCGCGGAGCAGGCCGTTCAGCCGCAAGTACTCCAGGAAGAGTAGCGTGCCAATGCGCTTGTTGCCGTCGGAGAACGGGTGGTCCTTGATGACGAAGTACAGCAGATGGGCCGCGCGGGCCTGAACCGTCGGGTAGAGCGGCTCCCCGCCGAAGGTCTGCTCGATGGCGGCGAGAATGGCGCCCAAGCCTTCAGCGCGCTCCTGCCCGAAGAGACCGGTCGCCTCGCCCCGCGCAGCGAGGGGCACCCGCAAGCCGGTGATCGCAGCCCGCGCCACGTCCAAGGTCAGCGATACGCTTGGCGTGCGCGGTGCCGCCGGCATTCCGGCCAACCGCGCCTCGTCGTACTCCAGCAACAGCCGCCAAGCCCGCGTGTACTGCTGTACCACCTCGAGCACCGCCCGCCCATCGTCTGTCACGAGCGCATGACGGTCCAGCGTCCGCGCCAGCAGCCTCACGGCCTGCTCGATCTCTCCGAACCCCTTCTCCCGCAGCCGCCGCTCGTTCATGGTGTAGCCACGGACGAGGTGTTCCCTGAGGGTGCGGGTCGCCCAGATGCGGAATTGGGTGCCGCGCCTGGAGTTGACCCGGTAGCCGACGGAGATAATGGCGTCCAGATTGAACATATCAATGTCGCGGGCCACACCCCTGTTCCCTTCCCGTCGAACCGTTGCATTTTTTGCAACAGTTGCCTCCCGCGACAGCTCTCCCGACGCGAATACGGCTCTCAAGTGGCGCGAAATCACAGACTTGTCGCGCTCAAAGAGCTTGGCCATCTGGCCCAACGATAGCCAGACGGTCTCCCGCTCCAAGCGGACATCGAGTCTGACGCCTCCATCCGGGGCCGCGAAGAGGACGACCTCGTCGCCGGCAGGACCCTGCGCGGACATCTCGCCTATAGCTCCTTTGCGATCGGCGCGAAAACCTTCTGAAACAGCTCCGGGTGCTTCCGAAGCCACGTGTGCTGCCCGGGCCAGAGATCCCTCTTCAAGACGTCGGCGTCCTCCTTCCCATTGAGCAGCCGGCTCAGATTCTTCACAATCATGCCGTTGCCTCCACGATTACTTGGCTGCCGCGCCCGCCGTCCCCCGCACCCGCTCCACCCGCGTCACGCCCTTGAGCCGGCGCAGCTGGTCCATGAGCTTGCGCAGCTGCTCGAGGTTCTTGATCTCCAGGTCGAAGCCGGTGACCGCGCGCCCGCCCTCGGTCGTGACCTTGGCGCCGGCGATGTTCACGCCGGCCTCGGCGACCACGCCGCTGAGGGCCGCGAGCAGGCCGGGCTTGTCGCGCGCCTCCACCTGCAGGCGCACCGGGTAGCTCTGCTCGGTGCCGAGGTCCCACTCGACCGCGACGAGCCGCTCCTTGTCGAGCAGCGACGGCGAGGCGTTGGGGCAGTCGGCGGCGTGGACGGTCACGCCCCGCCCGCGCGTGATGAAGCCGATGATCCGGTCGCCCGGCACCGGGTTGCAGCACTGCGCGAAACGCGTCAGGGCCCCGTCGAGCCCGCCGATGCGCACGCTCGTCTCGACCCGCTTGCCGGTGATGCGCTTGACGAAGTCGCGCAGGCGCGAGTCCTTGCGCTCCTCGCGCTTGGCCGCCTCCTCGGGGGGCAGCAGGCGCACGGCGAGCTGGTGCGCGGCGAGCTTGCCGTAGCCGATCGCGGCGAAAGCGTCGTCCGCGGTCTTGAAGCTCAGCGCCGCGAGGGCGGCCGCGAACTCGGGCGACTTGAGCGCCTTCGCGGCCGGCAGCTCCAGCCGGCGCAGCTCCTTGTCGAGCAGCTCGCGCCCCAGCGTGATGCTCTGGGCGCGCTCCTCGACCTTGATCCAGGACTTGATTCGGGTGCGTGCGCGCGAGGTGCGCACGAACTTGAGCCAGTCCTTGCTCGGGGTGTGGCCGGCCTGCGTGAGGATCTCGACGATGTCGCCGTTGGCGATCTCGTAGCGCAGCGGGACGATGCGGCCGTTGACCTTCGCGCCGACGCAGCGGTGGCCGACGTCCGAGTGCACGGCGTAAGCAAAGTCCACGGGCGTCGCCCCGCGCGGCAGGGCCCGCACGTCGCCCCGCGGCGTGAAGGCGTAGACCTCGTCCTGGAAGAGGTCGACCTTGACCGTCTCGAGGAACTCGCGCGGGTCCTTGAGCTCCTTCTGCCACTCCAGCAGCCCCTTGAGCCACTTCTGGCTCTGGTCGAAGCGGCTCTCGCCGGTGAGCCCCTCCTTGTACTTCCAGTGCGCGGCGATGCCGTGCTGGGCGATGGCGTGCATCTCGGCGGTGCGGATCTGGAACTCGACGCGCTCGCCGCCGGGCCCGATGACCGTCGTGTGCAGGGACTGGTAGCCGTTGGCCTTGGGCATGGCGATGTAGTCTTTGAAGCGCCCCGGCACCGGCGTCCAGAGCGAGTGGATCGTGCCGAGCACGGCGTAGCAGTTGCGCACCGAGTCCGTGATGATCCGCACGGCGATGATGTCGTAGACCTGGTCGAAGGGGATGTTCTGGCGGCGCATCTTGCTCCAGATGCCGTAGATGTGCTTGGCGCGCCCGGTGACCTGCGCCGTAACCTCCGCCTCGCCGAGCTTGCTGCGGATGAGCGCCTGCACCTCCTCGAGGTACTTCTCCTGCTCCTGGCGCTTCTTGGCGACGCGCTGCGAGACGTCGTCGTACTCGGCCGGGTGCAGCTGCCGGAAGGCGAGGTCCTCCAGCTCGGTCTTCATCCAGGCGATCCCGAGCCGGTTGGCGAGCGGCGCGTAGATGTCGAGGGTCTCGCGCGCGATGCGGCGGCGCTTGGCCTCGGGGAGCGGGTCGATCGTGCGCATGTTGTGCAGGCGGTCGGCGAGCTTGATGAGGATGACCCGGATGTCCTTGGCCATCGCCAGGACCATCTTGCGGAAGTTCTCGGCCTCGCGCTCCTCGCGCGTGGAGAACTCCATCTTGCCGATCTTGGTGACGCCCTCGACGAGCACGGCGACGTCGCGTCCGAACTTGGCCTCGATCTCGGCGACCGCGGTCCCGGTGTCCTCGGGCACGTCGTGCAGCAGGCCGCCGACGATGGTCGTGACGTCCATGTGCATCTTCGCGAGGATGCCGGCGATCTCCAGGGGGTGCGAGAGGTACGGCTCGCCGGAGGTCCGCAGCTGGCCGCGGTGCGAGACGGCGGCGTAGATGTAGGCGCGCTCGAGCAGCTCGGTGTCGGCCTCGGGGTGGTACGCGAGGACCTGCTCGATGATCTCGCCGATGCGGTACATGCCCGGGCACACCTCCGCCGCCGTGTCCGGGCGCCAAACGCCCGGTTTTCGGTCACTCTAGCCTCAGGGTGAGGCCGAACGCAAGGCGCGACAGGCTGAGGCGGCTTCGGGGTCCTGTAGCGCCGGGCAAGGTCGCTGATTGACATCGCCTCTCGGCCGGCGCTTCCATAGGGGGCGTTGCCCCCTGATGGCGCGGCTACCGCCGCTGTCACCCCCAAGTCACGGGCATCGTGTATGTTGACAGCGCCGACGCGTCCGGCGAGGATTTGTCGCCATGGATACGGCCGCGCCAGAGCCTTTCACGCCGGGGACGCTCGCGGCCTCCGTCGCCGCCGTGACGGAGGCCGCGCTCGCCTCCGGGGCGCTGCTGCCGATCGCCACCGGCGTGACGTGGATCGAGGACGGCGGCGTGCGTTTCCTCGTCCGGGTGCTCACCAACCTTGCCCGCAAGGACGAGGATCGCTGGCGCCGCGAGAAGGATGCGGCGACCGGCGCGCCGCCGGTCAACCCGTTCCTGCCCTACGATCCGGCCCTGTTCGTCGCGGGCGTCTCGCCATCTCACGTCGCGATCCTCAACAAGTTCAACGTCGTCGAGCGCCACGTGCTGGTGGTGACGCGGCGCTTCGAGGACCAGCGCGCGCTGCTGACGCCCGCGGACTTCGAGGCGCTCTGGCGCTGCCTCGCCGAGTACCCGGCGCTCGGCTTCTACAACGGGGGCGCGGAGGCCGGCGCGAGCCAGGCCCACAAGCACCTGCAGCTCGTGCCGCTCCCGCTGGCGGCGGAGGGGCCGCCCGTGCCGATCGACCCGCTCATCGCCCGGGTGCACCCGGGCTCGCCGGGCCAGGCGGGGGAGCTGCCGGGGTTCGGCTTCCTCCACGCATTCGCGCGGCTCGGGGGCGACGGGGGAGGGGATCCGGGCGCGCGCGCCCGAGCGGCCTGGCAGACCTACCGGGCGCTCCTCGCCGACGTCGGGCTGCGCGCGCCATCCGGCGGCGATGCGCCCGAGATGCAGGACGGCCCGTACTGCCTGCTGGTCACGCGCGAATGGATGCTTGTGGTACCGCGGTCGCGGGAGCACTTCAGGTCGGTGTCGATCAACTCCCTCGGCTACGCCGGCGCGCTGCTGGTGCGCACGGAGGAGGAACTGGCGATCCTGCGGCAGGTGGGGCCGCTGGCGGCCCTGCGGGAGACGGCGCTGCCGCCGCGTCCCTGATCCGGGCCGCCCGGGCTAGCGCTTCCCGCGCTTCTTCGTGCGCGAGGACTGCTTCGTCGCGCGCGCTTTGGCTGGGGCGGCCTTGCCGGCCGTGCCTTTCGCCGGGGCGGCCTTCGCGCGAGCGGCGGCCCGGGGCTTCTTCGGCGCCGCCGCCTGAGCCTTCCTGGTCGTCGCGGTCTTCGGTGCGGTCGCCGTGGGCTTCTGCTGCGGCTGCGCCTCGCCCCTCAGCAGCGCGCGCAGGCCCTCGACGTCGAAATCGTCAGCGTCGACCATTGCCGGCCTCCTCTCAGCCGCTCGAACCGCGGCTGCCCGCTGCCGGGCGGCGCAGCCAGTCGCCCGAGGCGATCCGCGGGTGCTTCGGGCCGCCGGCCCATAGGTAGGTCCACGCGAGCTGGGCCCGGGCCTCGCCGGTGTCCACCATGATCAGCGCCCGGCGGAAGAGCGCCCGCGAGGCCTCGAAGCCCTCGAAGCCCTCGACGCCGTCGAGGTGGGCGAAGGCCAGCGGCACGTCGCGCAGCTCGACCAGTTCTCCGTGGACGGTCCCCTCCGGCCCCGCGATCATGCCGGGGAAGGCGCCGCAGTCGAGCAGCGTCCCCGACGCCGTGGCCGGCACCGTGCTCCAGACGCCGCCGCAGCGCTTGAGCTCCGCGTGGCGGCTGCCCCCGCGCAGCAGGGTCCCGTAGACGAAGAGCCCCGAGGCGAGGAACGGCGCGGTCTCGCCCCGCGCCGCCGCCCGGAGCATGCGGTCGTCGTGGCAGAAGTCGGCCAGGCCGGCCGCGACGATGCCGAGGTAGGCGTCCGACGGCGGCACCAGCGTCGCCGAGCGGTACTCGGGCGCGACCTCGTAGGCCACCGCCACGAACTCGCGCCCGTCCGCGACGAGGGCCTTCTTCTCCACGCGCCGGTAGATGAGCGGCACCCCTTCCTTGAGATCGAGCGTCTTGAGGCTGCTCTCGCTGACCTCGAAGAGCGCGCCGGGCACCAGCTTGCCGACGCTCGGCCGCAGGTCGAGCACGCCGCCCTTGCGCGAAGGGGAATAGTAGTCGAAGGCCAGTTCGTGGTCGGGCAGGAACGCCGCGAGCCCGTCGCCGGTGAGGGCCGAGGGGCGGCCCATCAGTTCACACCACTTGCCGAGGTCCCTCAGGTTGAGGTTCGACCCGTATGCGAAATACCGATCCATGCGCCCTCCCCATGCCGCCGGCTGTGGGGGGCATCTTCCGGTCTGGAAAGGATACTGTCAAGACGCGACCGCCGCCGGCGCGGTGCCGGCGGCGGCCGCCGAGTGGTCCCGAACCCCGTCGGGCCTACTTCTCCTTGCGCTGGTCGTGCTGCACCACGACGTCGGCGGGGGCGCTGGC
>DATDCY010000071.1 GCA_036524115.1 bacterium
CCCGAGGCCGGCCCGCCGGCGTGGACCCTCCCCCCGGCGGTCTGGCGGATCAGGCAGGTGGTGCTGATCGAGTTCGGAGACGCCCGGTTCCCCGTCCAGGGGTACCTCGAGCTCGACACGGCGAAGAGGACGGTGCGCCTCGTCGCCCTGGACGACTTCGGCGTCACGTTCTTCAAGCTGACGGTGACCGCGGGCGGCGAAAGCGTCGACTACATGCTCCCGCTGGTGCCGCGCGGCGACGAAGTGGGTCGCGCGGTGGCGGCGAGCCTGAGGCGGATCTACCTCGAGCCAGGGTGCGCGGTCCCCGGCGCGGGAAAGACGCGCCTCGAGGCGGGCCCGTCAGGGCAGGTCGTCTCGGCTGCGCCCCGCGGCGGGGACGGCTGGGAAGTCCGCTACGACGACTACCGGGACGTGGACGGCACACCGGTCCCCCAGGCGATCCGCTACCGGGAGCGCGGGGGAGCCAGCATCACGATCAGGCAGGTGAGCGTCAGGCGCGTCGATCGGTGACCCGACCGCGGCGATTCGCGGCGTGGCCGCCCCGCGTTGCGCGCGACCGCGACGCTCCCGTCCTGCGACGATGGGCGGGAGCGTCGCGGCAAGCGATCTGCCCCGTCTGATCTACCGGATGGTCCAGGACCCCTTGCGCACCAGGCCCGTGGTCGCTCCCGCGTTGTCGATCGCCCTCATCCGCATCTGCTTCGCCGTCGCGCCCGCAAACGCAGCCTTCGGGACGATCCTGAAATTCATGACGAGCGACGTGCCCGAGCCGGCCGCCGTCGTCGAGCCGCAGACGAGCCTGCCCTGGGTGTTCTGCAGGGTGCCCGCGACGCCCGGGGTGCAGGCACCCGCCAACATCCCGGTCCCCGCGTTGTTGAACATGCGCAGCCGGTTGGTCGCCCGGAAGTACCTGACCATGATGGCGTTCGCGGCCCCGCCCGTCGGGCTCACCAGGAAGTCGACCGTCTTCAGGTCGGCGAAGCCGTCGGCGTCCCGGTAGACCGCCCTGAACGTCCGGGCCACGCCGGGGGCCGAGGTGAGGAGCGACGGCGTCAGCGCGCCCAGGGTGGGCGCGCGATTGACCTGCGCGCAGGCGGCATCGGCGGCGTCATAGGCGAGGTTGCCGTCGTTGTCCAGGCCGAGGGTGGTCGCATCCGCGAGCCGTCCCTCGAACGTCGCCGCCGCCGGATGGCAGGGGTCCTTCACCCGCACCGTTCCGCTGGTGGTCCCGAAGGCCGCCGTGTACACCGGCCTCGGCACGTTCTCGGCGGCCGGCGTCGGGTCGCCGGTGTGGCAGCTGCACGTGGACGCTCCGCTGTTCCTGTGATGCGCCCGCAGTCCCGGCCCGTCGTGGCAGCCCGCGCAGGACTGGTTGAACGGGGCCGTGCCATCCGAGATGCCGATCTGCACGGGGGTGCGCGAAGCCCCCGAGTGGCAGGCGCTGCAGTTGCTGTTGAGCATGCCGGGCGGGCTCCCCGTCGCCCCGTTCCTGTGGGTGTCGTGGAGCCCCCCTGGCCACGTCGCCCCCGCCTTGGCACTGGCCAACGACGTGTACGGCGTGTTCAGGAAGGCCCCGTGGCAGGGCGCGCAATCCGTGTACGTCTGGTAGGCGCCGGCGGTCCCGGCAAGCCCCGCGAGAGACAAGAAACCAAGAAGAACAGCTGCTCCCTTCAAAGTCCTGCTCATACAAACCTCCCTCGTTCGTTTCCCTGTTCGCCCGCCTGACGCGTCCATTTCCTACTTAGATTGTCAACTTGGCCGGAAGTTGCAGGCACATCGGCGAATCGGGGGGCGAATTCCGGTGGTCGATTCCCGCAACAACCAGGATGGGCAGCCTCGCTCGCCCCGTCAGGGGTAGATGAAGTTCTGCTCCGGCTCGTAGGTGTCACCCGCGCGCGCCCGGTGCTGGATGTAGGCCTGCCGGATGGCGATGTACGGGTCGATGGCGGCTTCCTTGACGGCCTCGTAATCGCCGATGCGGAACGTGGTCGTGTTGACCTCCCGGTAGACGTAGATGCCCGTGGCGGCCGTGCGCGGCTGGACGTAGGTCGTCGGATCCAGCAGGAAGTCCCCGACGAGTCCGACCGAATCCCGCAGCGTGGACGGGCCCAGGAACGGCCAGACGATGTACGGCCCGTTGGCGACGCCGTAGTGCCCCATCGCCAGCCCCAGGTCTCCTTCGGGGATCTTCGCCTCGGGATTGGCCGCGAACACGTCCCACAACCCCAGCACCCCCCACGTGGTGTTGATCATGAACTTGCCGAGCTCGATGCCTGCCTCGCGCCCCTTGAGCTGCACCACGTCGCTCACGAGCCGGCCGGGCGTCGTCAGGTTGTGGAAGAAGTTCCGCACGCCGGTGCGGACGAAGCCGGGGACGACGGCCCGGTACCCCCGGGCGACCGGCTTGAGCACCCAGAAATACAGCCGGTCGTTGAACGTGAACATCGCGCGGTTCCAGCCGGCGATGGGGTCGGAGACCTCGCCACGCGCCGCCGCCGGCCCCTGCCCAGCCTCGACCGCTGCGGGCTCCTCGTCCACCTCCGCGTCCGCGCGCTCGGTTCCCGCCACGGGCAATGCCGTGCCGGCAGCGGCGGCGTCGGGGGCGACGGTGGCGACGGTGGGGCGCATCCCCGGGGAATCGGCCGGGACGACCGCCGCCCGGTGGGCGCAGCCCGCGGATGCCATGAAGGTCACGAGCAGGAGTGCGGACAACCGTGCAATGTTCATCTGATCTCCTCGCGTCGCGGGCCGACGCCGTCGCGGCATGACGGCCGTCTACTTCTCCGCTTGAGCGCTGTTCTTGGCCTTCACGCGCTCGATGAGCTGGGCGGGCGTGCCCTCGCCGAGTATCTGGTCGAACTGGGAGCGATAGTTCTGCACCAGGCTGACACCCGCGATGTTCACGTCGTAGACCTTCCAGGCGCCGGCCTCGCGCTGCAGGCTGTAGTCGACGGCGATCGCGTCCGCATCCCGCACGATCCGCGACTTGACCCGGGCCGTGCCGTTCTCCAGCAGCTCCTGGCCGAGGAACTCCACCCGCTCGTTCTTGTATGCCCCCTGGATCCGCGAGAGATAGCTGTTTCCCAGCAGCTCGGAAAAGGCGTCCGTGAAGGCCTGCTGCTGCCCGGGGTCGAAGAGCCGCCAGTTGCGGCCGACGGCCCGGGCCGAGATCGCGCGGTAGTCGAAGACGCCCCGGATGATCTCCCAGAGGTGGTCGCGCTGCTCCTTCTTGGTGGCGGCCGCAGAGTAGCGCGGGTCCTTGAGGATCGCGAGGACCTGCTCGACCGGCCCGCGCAGGGCATCGATCGGCTGGGCCGTGTCCGCCGCGGCGGGAAGCGCGAGCCCCACGGACAGCGCGAGAGCGAGCAGCAGGCGCATGATCCGAGAATATAGGCCCGGGACGGCCGGAATACCACGGGCGCCGGCCGCCCGCCCCGGGGTTCCCGCTAGACCTTGCCCATCACGTAGCGGCTGATGAGATCTTCCAGGTCCACCGCGGACTCGGTGTCGAGGATCGTCTCCCCGGGCTTGAGGGTCTTCCCCGACCCGCCCGGGGAGAGCTTCACGAACTTGTCGCCGATCAGCCCCTGCGTCTTGATCGACGCGATCGTGTCGTCCGTCAGCTCGATGCCCGTGCGGATCCTCAGCGTGACCACGGCCGCGAAGGTCTGCGGGTTCACCTCCACGCCGGCCACGGTGCCGACCGTCACCCCCGCGATCTCGACGGCCGCGCCGCTCTTCAGCCCGGTCACGTTCTGGAACCTCGCCTTGACGGTGTAGGCGTCCCCGCCGAACAGCTCCATCCTGCCGAGCCTGATCGTGAGGTAGCCCACGGCGAGAAGGCCGGCCAGCATGAAGACGCCCACGCCAAGCTCCCATGACGTCCTGCGCATCGTCCCTCCTCTCACGGACAAACGGCGAATTCCTCCAACGGCTGCTTCTTCTCCTCCGCGGCCTCCAGCAGGCGCGGCCAGGTGCTCGCGGCGTCGGCCTCCGCGTAGCCCGCGCTGAAGCGCAGGCACAGGTCCGCCGGCGGACCGGCGGAGAACAGTGCCCCGCTGCGCAGGTTGGACAGCAGGCCCTCGCACCAGGAGCGCGCCAGTTCGCTGCTCGCGGGCGAGAACAGCACGGCGATCTGGTCGAGGCCGACCCGCGCCGCCGTGTCGCCGGCGCGCAGCCGGCCCCGCACCGCCCCCAGCAGGGCCCCCATGGCCTTCTGTCCGGCCACGAAACCGACGCGGGCGTTCACGTCGTCGAGGTTTGCCAGCGTCAGGGTGAGCAGGCCGAGCGCGCCGGCGCCCGCGGCCGTCCGCGCCACCTCCCGGCTGACACAGCGGTCGAGGTCCTGCGGATGCGCCATCCCCGTCTCGCCTTCCGCCTGCACGCTGAGCCCGCCGAGGAACTCGCGCACCACCGGATCGTCGCTGGCCAGCAGCGCCGCAGGGGTGCCCACGAAGCGCACCTTTCCCTCGTCGAGCATCGCGATCCGCTGCGAGAAGTAGAGGACGTCCGGGATCTCGTGGCTGACGAGGACCGCCGTGAAGCCGAGCCGCTTCTGGTAGTCCGCGATCATGCTGTGCACGGCATGCTTGCGGATCGGGTCCAGGCCGGTCGTCGGCTCGTCGAAGAGGACGATCTCGGGGTCGGTGACGAGCGCCCGCGCCAGGGCCACGCGCTTCTTCATGCCGCCGGAGAGCTGCGCGGGGAACTTGTCGTCGATTCCCGCCAGATCGAGCTGGTCCATCCGCAGGCGAACCCGGCGGTCGATCTCGTCCCGGGTGAGCTTCGCGCTCTCGCGCAGCGGCAGGGCGATGTTCTCGAACGTCGTCAGCGAATCGAAGAGGGCCGTCCCCTGGAACACGTAGCTCATCTTCCGGCGGAGCGCCTTCCGCTCGGCCGGGCTCATCTCCTCCAGCGGCCGCCCCTCGACCCAGATGCGGCCGCCGTCGGGCTCGAAGAGGTTGATCATCAGCTTGAGCAGCACGCTTTTGCCCACCCCGCTCTTGCCGATCACCGTCATGATCTCGCCGCGGCGCACCTCCAGGTCGACCCCGTCGAGGACGCGGTCGTCGCCGAACGCCTTGCGCAGGCCCTCGAGGCGGATCAGCGACGCGCCCGGTCCGTTCACAGCAGCAGCGAGGTCAGCACGTAGTCCGCCACGAGCACCAGCACGCAGCAGACGACGACCGCCGTGGTCGTGGAGCGGCTGACCCCCTTGGCCCCGAAGCCGTCCGCGCGGGTGTGCGTGTAATAGCCCTGGTAGCAGCAGACGGTCGAGACCAGCAGCGCGAAGACCACCGCCTTGATGAACCCGCCGGTGACGTCCTTCATCTCGACGCTCTCCTCGACGCGCCAGAAGTAGGTGCCGGAGCTGAGGCCGAGCAGCAGGGAGCCGGTGAGGTAGCCGCCGACGATGCCGACCACGTCGAAGATCGC